>NZ_LBNA01000009.1:0-6179 GCF_001005515.1 Acinetobacter sp. Ag2 | reverse complement strand
TTGTATATTTTTATGGCTCCCATTGTAGGTTAAATTATGAACCCTAAATGTCAACAGACCCTAATGAATTAAAATTATTTTTGACCTTTGGTATAAGTTAAATTTTAAATATTTAAATCAATTATTTATTAAAGTTTTTAAAATGCTCTTGCAGATATTCAATTAAAACTTTGACTTTGTTTGGCATGAGTTTTCGATCAGGGACTACAGCATAAATCGCGGTAGGTTCCACCGTAAATTCAGGAAGAACATGGATTAATCTCTCAGTCATTAAATCATCGTGAACATGCCAAAAAGAGTGATTTGAAATGCCTAGACCTGCCAATGCGGCTTGACGCACACCTTCACCGGCGTTGGTAATAAAGTGTCCTTTGACATGAATATTTAATAATTTATCTCCTTTTAAAGGATCAATAAAGTTCCATGTATCAGTGATGCCTTTTTGATGGCGTTGAACGATACAGCGATGTCGCGCTAAATCTTCAATATGCTGAGGTGTGCCGTACTGCTCAAGGTATTCTGGAGAGGCGCAGAGTAAGCGCTGATTGATACATAACGGTTTAGCAATTAACGATGAATCTTGAAGTTTTCCAATCCGAATTGCAATATCCATTCCTTGAGCAATCAAATCTACGTTCTGATCATTAAGATCTAAGTTTATCGACAATGCTGGATGTTGCTTTAAAAATTCAGCAATCACTTTAACCAGTATTTGTACACCGAAACTCGCAGGCGCTGTGAGATTAATATTTCCAACAAGCTGTTGATCGCGATGTTTAAGATTTTCAGTCAATATCTGAAAACTTTCTAGTAGCGGTTGCCCATGTTCAATCAACGTCTTAGCTTCTTCAGTCAAACGCAATTTACGGGTAGTGCGATAAAATAGCCTAAGCGATAAATGATTTTCTAATCGTTGAATGCGCTGACTTGCCACTGAAACAGCGATATTGGCATGCTTTGCTGCTTGACTGATCGAGCCAAGTTCAGCAACACGAAGAAAGAATTGAAAATCTTCTGTATTCATTTTCCATAAAATCGAAAAAGTATTTTCTGATTATCCTGATTTTTTAAATAAATTGAAATTGCTATTTTTGCAATATCGATTATTGAAACAAGGTGAATGGTCATGAAATATAATCTTCTAGGAAGTTTGGGATTAAAAGTATCCGAGCTTGGTTTTGGTGCGGGAACTTTTGGTGGAAAAGGACCTTTATTTTCTGCATGGGGACAGACCAAACAAATTGAAGCTAATCAAATGGTTGCATCTTGTATAGACGCAGGGATTAATTTTTTTGATAGCGCTGATGCCTATTCAGAAGGTGAGTCAGAGAAAATGCTAGGAATTGCATTAGCACCGTATCGACAAGATGTAATCATTTCAACCAAAGTGGGGATTCGTAAAGATCCACAAGTGAATCAAGTCGGTTTTAGTCGTGATTATTTAATACGTGCCGTTGAGCAATCTCTAGAGCGTCTAAATACCGATTATATTGATGTATTACAGTTACATCAGTTTGATAATTTCACTTGCCTAGAACAACTCATGAAAAGCTTAGATGCGTTAGTGCGAAGTGGAAAAGTACGTTATATTGGCGCATCAAACTTCTCAGGCTGGCAATTGATGAAGGCGCAGTCAATTGCTGATCGTTATGGTTATGAAAAAATGGTGGCTCATCAAGTCTATTATTCGCTGATTGGGCGAGACTATGAATGGGAGTTGATGCCTTTAAATCATGATCAGCACATTGGTGCTGTGGTTTGGAGTCCTTTAGGGTGGGGACGTTTGACAGGAAAGTTTGATCGAGAGCATCCCATCCCAACTCAAAGTCGTTTACATGCAACAGCGCAATTTGCACCACCAGTAAATGATCAATATCTCTATGATGTTATTGATATTCTGAAAGAGTTATCGTTGAGTACAGGTTATTCAGTTACACAAATTGCATTAAAGTGGTTGCTTACGCGCCCTACAGTTTGTACGGTATTGATTGGTGCTCGTAACCAGCAACAGCTACAAGATAATCTCATTGCAAAAGATGTCATATTGACAGAAACACAGTTACAGCGTTTAAATCAAATCAGTGCAGTATATCCACCATATCCATATTATCCGTATTGGAATGGTCAATTCTCCGAGCGTTATCAAGCTTTAGTTGAATCTTCATTTATTCAAAACTAAGCTTTTAAATTGATTAACAAAAACCTGATACTGATTCATACGCAGTTGTGTTATCAGTATCATCCTATTGATCCAATTGTTATTCCTATAAATTAAATAGAGCCATAAGAATGAATCCAACCATTGAAACACAAATGTTAATTCGTAAACCTGTAGCTGAGGTTTTTAATGCTTTTATAGACCCAGCAATAACCACTAAGTTTTGGTTTAGCAGTTCCACTGGACCACTAAAAGAAGGAAAAATTGTGCAGTGGGGTTGGGATAAATATCAAGTAAAATCGAAAGTCATGGTTTTTAATATTCTTGAAAATAAATTGATTCAAATTGCATGGGGCGAAGATCCTAAAACGTCTGTAGATTTTATTTTTGAAGCGGTCAGTGCTGAGCAAACTTATGTCACGATTCGTAATTATGATATCCCATTGCAGGGTTCTGAATTGATTAAATTTATTATCGATGCGACTGGCGGATTTACGACGGTATTGGACGGTCTAAAAGCATATTTGGAACATGGCTTGGTGCTGAATTTGGTCGAAGATAAATTTCCACCTTTTTAAAAAACGAGAACATCATATCTCATGATTTGGCACTCAGTTTTTACTCGAATTGGGTGCTATACATTGCTCATTATATAAATGAATAAAGCCTAAAACTTTTACTTTTTGGTGTGTTGGTCTTTCATCGAAAGGTAGGCAGGAAGTTTAAGTTTTGATTGAGCCCTGAGTTTCATTTTTATATATAACACCAATGCAAAGCATGTGGTTGCCACGGTTAAGAATAATCCATTCATATAGGTCATGATTGAACTAATATAACCAATTGTGGTTAAACGATTCATCATTTTAACCACTTGTGGACTACTTTCTACCCCTGTGATTGCCCAACTACAAAGATGTTCACAATTATTGATAATTAAATGATAGCTGTTTTCATGCATACGTGAGCGCATACGGCGTACGACATGGCGACCCGAAAACTTGGGTTGCTCATAAAGACGTATGCGAATGGTTTTACCATGTGAGAATTTTTCGAGAGAGGTCATTTCTATAGGACGTTTTTTAAAGAAATGTGCAAAACCAGAATAATGAATCACACGACCTCGTCCTGCATAAATGCCATGATGGCTATAGCCAAAATGTTTGACGATTAAATGCGCTCCAATCGGGTATTTGGTTATTTGTTTTGTCTGCATATTTCACTCAGTTCAAATAAATTGTACACATGTATTTAATTGAAAGGATAGAATGATTATAGCGATGCGTAATGAATTTAATAGCCCTTAAAGTGCTAATTAAGTAAAAAATTACATTTAAAATGCAAAATAGCATACATTATGAATTAAAAAATTGAAAAGATGATTTGGAATTAAAGTTTATGCGTTTGAGATATTGGATCTATACCTTTTTGACCAGTATAGGATTGAGTACTTTTCCATTTCAGCTACATGCTGAGACGACTTATACTAAAATCAGTAAAGATCAGAAAGTGATAGCAGATGTGGTTTGAATTGATGATCTGAGTAAGCTACAGTTATTCCTCAAAGATCCACAGGCTCGACCCTATAAGAAATTCGCTGCGTTACAAAAGAACCTGAAGCAATGTAATATCAGTTTTGCTATGAATGCAGGGATGTATCATGCCAATTTTACACCTGTTGGGCTGTATATTGAGCAAAACAAACAACAGGTTGAATTAAATCAACAAAAGAATAAATTTGGTAACTTCTTTATGCAACCCAATGGTGTGGTGGCATGGAATGATCATCGAGCTGTCATTCAAACCACAACCCAGTATCAAAAGTCTAAGTTTAAAGCACGCTTTGCGACACAATCTGGTCCGATGCTGGTCATCAATGGACAAATTAATCCAATCTTTGTAAAAGACTCAGACTCGTTGAAAATTAGGAATGGGGTTGGAATTAAAAATAATCAGCTCTATTTTGTGATTAGTCGTGGCAAAATTAATTTTTATGAGTTCGCTGATATTTTTAAAACACAGCTCAAGACTGATCAAGCTTTATATTTAGATGGAAGCATTTCAAGTGCATACATTCCACAAGCAAAAAGGAATGATCAAATATATGACTTAGGTCCTATGTTTGTTTATACAGAAGCTGAGCAGTGTCATTAATTTTGGATTAAAAAATTGCAGAAGAATATATGGATGTGGGTAAAGACACATCCATATATTGCTGTTGATTAAATTATTTAACCATTCCGAAAATTGATGATTGTGCTTTACATGCTTTGATCGCATCTTCTTTTGGCATTTTTTTGATTTCTTCTTCAAATGCCTTTTTCTGTTCTTTCAGCGAGTCTTCAGGAATACCACTTTGTTTTGCTAAATCTTCCATATGTTTCCAAGATTCTTCGCATTCCTTTGGCAAGCCACCACATGCTGTTAATACTGTAGTTAAAGCAATCATTGCTGTTAAATTTAATAATTTCATATTATTACCCTTAAATTGAAAATTGATTTTTTATTCATATTGATCGTTAAAGTTTTTAGCATTTATAAATGACGATGAAATGAATTCTTTCAATAAAAAAGACTTCATTCTTCAAATATATACGCCAGAATGAAGTCTACGCTAAAAAATAAATTTATCCAAATCGTTGTTTTTAGAACCGATAGCCGATTTTTAGACCATAACCAATGGCATTATTGTTTCGATAGTCGCCTTGTTGTGCGATTTCAGAAGCACCAGGAACAGGAATATAATATGTTCCATCCTGTGCTGTTGCATCGCCAATCCATTGATATTTAACTCCACCAGCAATAAAGTAATCAGCAGTTGGATTATATTGAACACCAATCCCCAATCCCCATCCACCTTTGGTTGGATTTAATACAGAAGCAGGATTACCTGTACCTGAGTCCCATGACACATCCGCTGAAGCTGCCCATTTTTCAGTAAACTGATGTCCCAGACCAAGTGTTAAATTGTATTGGTCTTTTTGATAATCATCGAGATTGAATCCTCCCGAATACAATCCTTGGCTCAGTTCAGCCGTTGCGAGTTCGGTTAAGGCACCGAATTGGGTAGGGCGAATTTTAAAATCTTTCCAATTTACCCAACGCGCATTTAAATACGCAATTGTGTCTTTATAAACACCAGTTTGTAAGTCAACATTGACGGATTGAGGTGTATTGATTTCAGTTGGTTGATCTCCAGTAAAAGCCAATGCTTCACCAAAAATCGTTTCTTGCGCATCAATTTTATGTTTGATTTTAGAACGGTAGGTTACTGCGGCTTTTAAGGCAATTTCGGGTATTTGAAAAGCTGCACCTGCCATCCAACCTACAGCACTGTCTTGTTTGAATTTTGCATCGTAGCCATTAAACACACTCATCGAATTGCCACGTAAAGATACTGATCCTTTTACAGTTTGATAAACGCCACCGCCATACATATTAAAATGTGTATTCGGCTGAAAACCGAATAGCATCGTAATATTCTGTGTATCTACATCGGCAGAAGTACCTTTCATGGTAATTTCATTATCCGAGAAGGTATTATTTGTACGTAAAGGATATTCAATATCTGCACCATATGGTTGATCGTAAATCACACCAAAAGAAACTTTTGGCGCAATTTGAAGTTTCAATGCTGCATTATAGTATTGGAATGAGCGCGCCATATCGCCAGTACTTAGATCATTGCTACCTGCATTGACCAAATCTGGACGATTGCGAACTTTACCAGAAACATCTGGATCAACAGCGGAAATGCTGGCTTCAAAATAGTTTTTGTCTTCAAGAAATGCCAGTATTGATTGTCCTGATTGATCCATGGCAGCCGCCTGAGCATAAGCTGTTGAAAATAGAGTAAGTATACTGAGAAGGAGGGGCTGTGTTTTCATGCTGTTCGTTCCTTGAATATTTTTGTTATTGCGGTCATAAAAGTCAAATAAAATAGCAACCATTAAACTATCTTAAGTAATTAGTTTCACTGGTTTTATTTAGGGGCTGTGGACATTTCATAAATGGCTTGCGTTGT
>NZ_LBNA01000055.1:0-180689 GCF_001005515.1 Acinetobacter sp. Ag2 | reverse complement strand
TTTTCCTTCGGCAAGCAATGTACCAAAACCTGTTGGTGTGAATACTGCCCCTAAACCCATTCCCGCTGCTTGAATGCGGCATGCCAAGTTTCCTTGAGGAACAAGTTCTAATTCAATCTTGCCTGCATGATAGAGTTCATCAAAGACCCATGAATCAGACTGGCGCGGGAATGAACAGATGATCTTACGTACAGCCCCTGATTTGAGGAGTTTTGCCAAACCATAATCGCCATTGCCTGCATTGTTGTTGACAATGACCAAGTCTTTGACGCCAAGCTCAATCAATCCATCAATTAGCTCTGCGGGTTGTCCTGCGGTTCCAAAGCCCCCAATCATAATGGTTGAACCATCCTTGATTTGTGACAAAACCTCTGTCAATGAGCCGGCACGCTTATCAATCATCTGACTACTTCCTGTACTGTGTAGCACTCAATTTTTCATCCTAAAAGTCGATAAAACTAAGTTGAGTGTTTTGTTCGGATTTCTTATCTTTATTCTTGATAAATTCTGAACAGACTTCTATCTTCTAAAAGCTATTTTGTGCGATTATTATTTTTAATGTTCGATCATCGAACATTATCCAACTAAATTAGTCGTGTTTCGATTAGAATAATTATTCATCAAAGGATTTTGTAGGAATGCTCTAAATTATGGAAAATGATAAAAATAAAAATCGTCGCTTGATTCATCACCGTGAAAATAAGAAAGTGATTCGACATGAAGACTTTATCGCAGGGATTGCCAAAGGCTTGGCGATTTTAGATTGCTTCGGTCCTGAACGTCATCGTTTAAATATGAGTACAGCCGCAGAGAAAACAGGCATGACCCGTGCTGCTGCACGTCGTCATTTACTGACTTTAGAATACTTGGGATATTTAGACTTTGATGGTCATTATTATTATTTAACCCCCAAAATTTTAAAGTTCTCAGGTGCGTATCTGGATGGTTCTCCCTTACCTAAAATTTGTCAGCCTTTATTAAACTTACTCACCAATCAAACATCACTGATTTATTCAGTCATGGTGCTGGATGGTTATGAAGCCATTACCATTGCACGCAGTGCAGCGCATCAACAAACTGACCGTGTTAATCCTTATGGTTTGCATTTGGGTAACCGACTCCCTGCTCATGCCACATCCGCAGGCAAAATTTTGTTGGCACATCTAAATAAAGATGAGCAAAAAGAGTGGTTAGAAAAATATCCTTTGAAGCGATTGACTAAATATACCCATACAGACAGTGAAGTGTTTTTGGCATTGTTGCATGAGATTAAGGAACAAGATTGGTGCTACTCGTGTGAAGAACATGAGTTAGGTGTACATGCAGTTGCTGTACCGATCTATGATGCCAATGCTGATGTAGTTGCAGCTTTAAATATTGTGTCTCCAACGATCCGTACGACTCAAGATTATTTAATTACGCATATTTTGCCGTTGTTACAGGAAACAGCACGCGACTTGAGACAAGTGGTTTAGGTGGGAAAGTTGATCATATGATTTAAGTTTGTTTATTATTTTCAGCTCATGTTATTATTAAAATTTAATAGATATCAAAATAATTTTTTGACGTTACTCAGTTTGAGATAAAATATGTTTTATACAAGAAAAATTTTTCTAACAATTTGTTTACTTAGTGTTTTAAATTCAGGCTGTGCTAAATCAACTGATAGCAACAACAATAATCAACAATATAGCGCTAATAATTCCGCTATTGATATCAATGAGATTAAGTCTAAAGCTGAAAAAGGTGATCCTGAAGCTCAATATAATATGGGAGTTTTGTTCACAGATGGTTATAAAGACCTAAAACCCAATATTATAGAAGCATTTAAATGGTATGAATTATCGGCTGATAAAGGATATGCAAAAGCGAAATATAATTTAGCTATTCTACTAAGTAGTGATTCAGGTATTAAAAATGATTATGCTCAAGCAAAAAAGTTATTTGAAGATGCAGCTGCTTTAGGCGATGTACCATCATTAAATGAGCTTGGTAATTTTTATAAAGATGGAATAGGTGTACAAGAAAATTACGCTCAAGCATCTGAATATTATTTAAAAGCAGCTAATGCTGGGTATTCTGCTGCTGAAAATAATATAGGTAATATGTATCTACATGGTCATGGAGTGTCGCAAGATAAACTAAAAGCATCTCAATGGTATATAAAAGCTGCTGAACAAGGTGAGGTTGATGCTCAATATAATTTAGGGCTTATGTATTTTTTAGGTGATGGTATAAAACAAGATTATTCACAAGCATATCAATGGTTTTTAAAAGCTGCAAATCAAGGTGATAGTGGCGCACAATATCATTTAGGTAAAATCTATAAAGATGGCTTGGGTGTTGATAAAAATCTATCAATTTCAAGAACCTGGTTTGAGGAGTCTGCTCAAGCGGGTAATTCTCTAGCTTACGATGAATTATCACAACTTAAATAATATGTTTAAATCATAACTTCTGACTATTTCTTTAAAGAAAAAATTATTATTACTATAGCAATAGTCAGTATTATAGAATTTAAAATAATTGTCCAATAATAATCAAAAGAAAGAGGTTCCACTAACAAGAACTTGCCACTCACTCCACAATAATAATAAAGAGAGCAGCTTATAATCCTAAATAAACAATATATTAAATCTAAAGAAAGAAATAAAAAATTAAAAATCTTTTTCACTTTTACTTCTTAGTACACAATTGATAAGCTTTTTTTGAATGCATTACAAATTCACTATATTTTTGGTTTGTTTCATCCAATACCTCTGGTTCTTTATAAAAATCTGTTTTTAAATTTGCTACTAAACAGTCAAAATAAAATTTAAAAGTATTCGCATAAAATTCTTAGCTTTTATTTTTTCTCCATTTAAAAAATCAACCCTCGATAATAAATAAAAAAAGCCTATAATTTGTGTAACAATAAAAAAATAATTTTTTACTGTATTCCATAACTTTATGATTTTCGATATACCTCACTATATTTCCTAAAACATATCCAATTAAACCTATTGTTATCACTTTAAAAAAATTTATCAGATACGGATGATCTTTTGATTTAAAGTTGGAAATAAAAATACTAATTATAACCTCTGCGATTAGTGTAATCATAATTTATTTCTTCTCCTTTTTATCAGATTTGAATATGTCTTTAGCAATGCTCCCTGAGGTAGCACCTATTAAAGCCGAATTTGACCAAGTAGTTATTCCTACTGGATTATTTAAGTTCATAGATATATTTAATACTTCAACTTGAATAATTAATTTCGCTTCTTTTTTAGCTAATTTTTTGAGTTTAAATCTAACCATTTACACCCCATAAAGAATAAAGAAGCTAACAAACCAATTCCTATTGATATTAAGAAAAATAATAATACCCCCTGCAAATCCATTAAATCCTTATTAAAAAAATCAATTAGCATTCCTAAAATAAAACCAGATACGCCTAAAACTATTCCTTTAAAAAAACTAATTAAATATGGATATTTTTCACTTTCATAATTAGAGATAAAAAAAGAAATAATTACCTCAGCAATAATTGTCAGCATTCTATTTCTTTGCCTTTTTCGCTTTCTGATCCGAAATAATTTTATTTGCCATTCTAGAGGATGTTTGCCGCATAAGAAATTGATTATTAAAACAATCACATCAATCATATGATATTTTAATTATTATAATTACTTTTCATTTTTTGAACTTAGAACCAAGTATAAAAATACAAAAAAAATAATTAAAATAAATAATAAATCACTTACTAATGTAAAATAGTAAGAATATGAAAAAAACTCTACTTTTTTAAGACCACTTCGACCACCACAGTATGCATATACTCCACACCCTAATACTTTCAGCATCAATAATATAATAAAAAAAATTGAACTATACTTATATATGATTTTTTTCACTTTTCTAATCTTTTTTCACAATCTTCAACAATCTGATATGCAATTTTTTCAAATTTTCTTGCTTTCTCATTATCTTCCATTAATGATTTGTCCTTATAAAAATTTTTATCATATTTTCTTACTAAATCATTAAACTGACATTCACAAACACTTACACTAAGAGTACCTGATTCAGAGCAACCTGCTATAAAATTTATTTTCTCTTTATCAAATTCTGCTGAATTTTCACTACCTTTATAACTAGAAGAACATCCAATCAAAAAAATAAATGGTATATATTTACAAAAAAGATTCATAGCACTATTTCCTACTTTTTATCCTTCTGATTATTTTTCTTCTGCTCTTGCTCCTCATTTTATAACCTGCTGTAGAATTAGCACCTAATTTAGTATCCCAAATAATTTGTTCTTGATAATTGCACATCCTTTTTTATCCGCACTCATATACAGGATTTTTACATTTTCACACCAAGTTCTTTTAACTTTTGTTGAGCTTCAATATTTCCTTGCATTCCAGATTTCTTTAACCAGATTACAGCTTCATTTATATTTTTGTCTTTGTCTTTGTCTTTGTCTAGTAATATTAGTGCTAATTGAAGTTGAGCATTTTCATGATCTTGATTAGCAGCCAATCTATAATAATACTCTGACTTATTTAAATTTTTTTCTCCACCTATTCCTCTTAAATACATAATACCTAATCCATTTTGAGATGGTGCATCACCTTTTTTTGCTGCTTTTTCTAGCCACTCTTTAGCAACTTTTTCATCTTTAGGAAATCCATCTATTCCATTTAAATAATTCATTGCGACATTATATTGTGCATCAATATTGCCTGCCTTGGCTAACTCTAATTCATAGCTTTTTTCATATGAAGCACTATTTGCACATCCACTAAAAATTAAAAATATACTTAAAATCATCAAAATTTTCATAATTACTTACTCTACAAACCATTGATATTGACTGGTGTTGGTTTAATATGATTCCCAAATTATGAATCCTTACTATCAAAACTTTTTATAAAAAAATTAATTACCATAAGAATGCTAAGAATCACACCAACAAACAAAACAAACAATGAAAAATAATAACTAAATGATTCATTAAAATATATATTTAGTGTTCTCCCTACCCTACATTCTTTAAAATAAAAGCATGTATAAAGCATTTCAGAAATAAAATATAATACTAAAAGAGAACAACCACCTCCATTTTTTATAAACTTATAAAGCATCACACCCCAAAGTTATTAACAGCATTTAAAAAATTAACTAAATTTTACTTCCTCTATACAAATAAAATATTGTTAATAAAATTTAGATTTCAGTCCTAACATTAATTTAAAATAATTCTACTGTTTGAAATTAAAAAATTCAAACAATAGAATTATACTTAAAATTATTGTATTTTACTCAACATCTCTGTAGCTGGCTGATAGCCTAAATTTGAAGCCGCCATAATTTTTATCTCTTTATCTTGCTGACTATATAATGAATTAAAAATATTTAATGCTAATTTATAATTTTTAGAACAATTATTACCTAATAAATATTCAGCACCAACACTCAAACCAGCAGATAAATAACCCTTATCAAAAGATAATTTATATAAATCACAAATTTCGGGATTTGCAAATCCTTCTAATTTATATTGTAATACTCTAGCCTTCAATGCGTATCCTACTGCGACATTATGCTCTATTAACTTATTCGAAAAATAACTAACTTTCTCTAAGTCACGATAACTCTCTAAATTAGGCATTTCTCCAAGATATAAAACTGCTAAATCTGCGTATGCAAACCAATATTTTTTATCAATTGCAATGTTATTATTATTTATAAAACCATCTATATCACCTCTTTGCAGCTCAATCAAAGCTATCTCTGAAAAAGAGGCAGGAATAAATTCTTTTGATTGATTTAATAATAATAATGCTTGATCTAAATTTCTATCTACACCAATTCCTCTGCTATATCTTGCACCTAAACTATGTATTGCCAAAGGATTTCCTAAATTTGCTGCCTCTTTAATTAAATTAGTAGCAGAAATAATATTACCTTCAGCTTCCAGTTTTTTTGCAATCCAAAATTTTGCTTGTGGATTCTTATGGTCTGCCGCATATTCGATATATTTTAAACCTTCAATTTCATTTTTATCAAAAAACTCTCCATAATATTTTAAATTTCCTAAGATATATGCATCCGCTGGTCTTTTGCTATTTTTCTCCAAACAGCTTTTGCTACTATCATTAAAATTTTTAAAGTCTATCTGACAATGTGGTGTAAGTTTACTATTCACTTCATTATTTACACTTATAGGAATTTTCCCACATCCAATCTTTCCATACTCATTAGCAATTTCGCATGGGACAAAAATTATATTTGAATTTTTCTCATCAATCGTATTTATCTTTGAGTTTGTACAACTACTAAGCAAAAACACAAATGCAAAATTAAATATCAATGTTTTATATATCAAATTTCTCAATATGAAGAATCTCAATAATTAAATTCCCTTAAATTAAATCAGCTTAAATTTCTAACCACCTAATTCTTTTAATTTCTATTAAAAAATACCAAAATCATTTACTTTTCAAATAGCACCTATTTAATGTTCCATTTATGGTATGACTCAATATAATATTCCATTTTTTTTCTATTTGCCTACCAATATCTCCACCACCTAAAATTTTATTTCCTACTAATTCTTGTGGAGGAATGACTTCTAATTGCCGTGTTCCTTGGCAAAAAATATATGCTTGATCTTTCTTTTTTAAAAAGACCCACCCCCTGTCTTCAATCATATTTTTTTTGATAATATTGAATTGTTGCAATGATAAATTATTAGAGCTTATTTCATAAAATACATCGCTAGAAGAATACGATTTGTAACTTCCTTCATTTTCTAATTTATTTTTAAAAATTTCTTTAGCTTCATGTTTTAGCTCTTCATTTATAGGATCATTACTTTGCCCTTTACCAATATTATTGTCTTTTACACAAGCTACTAATAAAATAATTAGAAAAAAAGGAAGCATTTTTTTCATTACTCTTCTCCTGATACGAGTCCTGTTCCTGCAAAATTTCCATTAACACCACTACTGCCAACAACTACTTCATGTGCTGTGGCTCCATATACCATACTATCTTTTGGTACAACAGGTTTAACTCTATTATATCCAACTCCTAAAAGTGGAGTTCCGACTACTCCCCCCATAGTGTACGAAGCACCATTTACAAATTGATGCACAATTTGACTACGTTCTACATTTTTTGTACGCTGAGGCTCCAAACCTGTAATTACACCAGCTGAACAACTCCAACTTGCTGCTTCTTTTACACTTTGCGGTACAGAAAACATTTGTGTTAATTTCATACTTTGAGGAACTGAAAGTCCAGTACTTAATAATGGACTAGTTGAAGCTGTAACGTACCAACCTTCTTTTTCAGACGCTCTTAAATTTTTTACTACACCAATAGATTGACCACCAAGCCCAACAGTACACGATAGATAATCATACATCTGACAAGCTCCCTTACAGCCACCTCTTCTCGGATCTTTCTGACTCCTATTCCTATTCATTAAGTTTATTTGCTGTTCTAAAGTTCTTCTACTACGAAACTGTCCTGATTGCTTTTGTGCTGTATTATTCATCCAAGATACAGAGCTATCAACAACTTTATTAATTTTTGTATATGCATTTTCAGATTTTAACCGAACATACTCTTTTTCCTGAAACTCTATGTTTTTATCTCTTAATATTTTGGCGTCAGGATATTTTTTATTTTCTGCCATCAACCCCATCGGATCAATCCACTGATTTGGATCACTTACATAAACCGAGTTATTTAACCCACCAAACAGCCCAATCGGGTCTTTACTCACATACCTTGCACTATACGGCTCGTAATAACGATAACGGTTATAGTGTAAACCTGTTTCTTTATCGTAATATTGACCCTGAAAACGGATATTACTATGTCCAAATGGATTGTCGTGTTCGGTTGTCTTAATTTCTAAAGCTGTGCCCCATGTGTCCTGTTTAATTTCCCAAATACACTCGCCTAACTCGTTGCTTAAAGTTTGCGGAGTACCGACTTGATCACAGTGATAAAACGCAACACGTTCCAATTCAGCTTTGTTCTTTTGGGTGTCTGTTTTCCACACTGGATCTTTATAAATCGAATAAGGGACATCTTGAAATTGACGATAATCAGGTGTTTCTATCAGTTCAATAAAACGGGTATAGCCTGTTTGTAATAATGGTACAAAGCTATCTGGTTCATAGACATAATGTTTGGTGTAGTCTTGTTTGTTTGCTAGATTGGAGTTGGTTTTGTATGACTCCCAGATCATCAAGTCACCATCCCAACCAAATAAGGTCAGACTATCCTCAGTGGTATTTTTCTTAAATAATCGACGTCCAAATACATCATAACCATAGTTTGTAATTTGACCATTGTGATCGCTTTGTATCAGACGATTAAGGTTATCCCAAGTCAGTTTTAAGGTCTGACCTGATTGACTGGTTTCAATCACATTGCCTTGCGCATCATATTTGTAGTGCTTGCCTTGATATTGGGTGATCAGGTTATTTTTGACTTGTGATGTTTGTGTCGCAATCGGGTCGATTAAGTTCCCCGCAGGATCAAAACTAAAACTTTCAGAACTATACGGGTTTTGCGCTTTGATTAAGCGCCCAATTGGGTCGTATTGATAGCTTAACTTACCTAATCGGCTGTCATCCACCTGAGTCAGGAGGTAGTTGTTATCGTAGTGGTAATGTCGTTCTGCTTGATGTTTTGCTTGTTGTAATTGGGGTTGTTGTAAATGATCGAGTGTTTCTTGTTCATGTCGAATGATTTGTGAACTGAGTAAGCCCACATCATTATAGTTTTTGTTTTGTACCAAGCCATTGGCAAGTAGGCGTGTGGTTTCTCGGTGTAAATCATCTCGCTGAAATGCCACCATGTCTTGTTGGTTAAAAGCAATGCCATAAATATGCCCTGAGCCATAGCTGAGATTGGCTTGGACTTGTCCATCGGGTCGGATGGTTTGGGTCAAATTGCCCAATTCATCGTATTCGTAACGTAGCACTGCGCTCAGTGCAGGCAGATTCGGGACTTTGTAGTGTTGGTGTTCTCGTACCAATTGTCCAATTTGATTATAAAAATAATCAATTTGGCTTTCACTATTTTTTAATCGACTGTATTTTCCAGTCAGGTTGTATTCAAATTCTTCAACTTGACGATGTCGAGTCTGCAGATGGGTATAGGTTTTTGATGCAATCGCTCCACCCTGATGGTAGCTAAATTCAGTCAGAATATTCGGTTGGCGGATTTGCGATAGGAATCCATTCTCATCATAACTAAAGTGTTTTTCTTCTCCATCAAAGGCTTGTTCACGGATCAATTGCCCATAACGGTTGTAGTCAAATAAGTATTCAGCATGGTTTTGGTTGATCAGTTTTTGAATCCGACCTTGTTTGTCCCATTGGTAGCCGATTTGATGTCTATTGGCATCAATCCTTTGTTCTAATAACCCAACTGGGTTGTATTGGTATTGGGTGATTAAGCCTTTGCTATCGATATGTTTGAGTAGACGCCCTTCTTCATCGTGTTCAAATTGTTCTTTTAATCCATCAGGATAAATGATGGTTTGCAGCTGTCCTTTGTCTTTGCCTTGAGTGCTATATAGATATTGGACTTGTTGTGCATCCGCAGCAGCTTGTGCTGTCAGTGTTCCGTCTTCATCATATTCCCAAGCACTGCTTTTTCCTGAACAGTCGGTATAGGAGATCATTTGCCCAAGGTCGTTATATTGGATTTTCTTTGAGCCACCTTTGGCATCAATCACTTCAACCAATTGGTTGTCATTGTTATATTTATATTGGGTGGTCTGCCCTAATGGGTTAATGTCTTTGCTGACATTGCCATCAGCATCATATTCTTTCTTCCAGATATTGCCTTCAGGATCTTTGGTTTCGGTCAGGTTGCCTGCTTCATCATAGGCAAACAGGATGATGCCACCATTCGGTTGTACTATTTTTACCAGTTGATCTTGGTCGTTATAGACTTGCTCTGTTTCTAAGCCATTAAAGTCAATTTGTCGGGTAATGCGTTTTTGACGATCACGTGAAATCCACTTTTCTCGACCATCGGCTAAACGGGTACGGTAGGTAAAACCGTCTAAGTCGAAATAGTAATGGGTTGGCACATCATAGGCATCATAGACCGCAACTTGACGTAGGCGTGGATGCCATTCTAAGCGGGTTTTAAAGCTGCCATCATCTGCCCACTCTGCAATCGCTTTGGCTTTGGGCGAGGTCGATTCATAACGGATGTTTTGTCCACGCCCTGTACGATCGGTATAACGGGTCAATTGATGGGCTTGGTTATATTCATAACTGCGCGTATGCCCATTTTGATCCGTGGCTTTGATCAGGTTGCCTTGTGTATCGTATTCATAGCGTGCTAAGGGTTCTGCTTGTTCATCAACAAATGCAGCAATGATTTTGGCTTGTTCGTTAAAAGCAAATTTAAGTAAATGTTTGGCACGTTTCAATTGGAAATCGATGCCCTGCAAGTAGGCAAATTGTTCGTATAATAAATAGGTCAGTACGACTTTTTCATCGGTCTGTTCATTGAATTGTTGGACCAGATGGTAATGTTTTCCAGCATTAAAACTATGAAAATGAAAGTTCCAGTCTGAACCAAAGTTGAGTAATAAATCTCCCTGTTCATAGGGTGCGACACTAAAACCTTCAAAGGAAACTTGATAGCGTTCATCGACAATCGAGGCTGGTAGTTGGTGTTTGCGTCCATTGCTGTCGATAAATAAGTAGCCGTGTGCGTTGTGTATGATCACATTGGAGAATGGCATCATCCATCGTGCACCGATCATACTGTAGTCAAACTCATCCATCTGTGAGTTATATTGTCGGCTAAAGGCAAAACCCAGTTTAGGTAAATAGAAGTCTGCGTGATTGACCCGTTCAGCACCAATCGCATAGCTGATACTGTGTTCTGTTTTGGAGCTTTGATCTTCAATCAATGTTGCGCAAATCGGATCATTTAACGCATCAGGCTGTAAGGTCACAAACTCTAAAATATCACCATTGATGTGTTGTTCATGTTCGCCTGTTTGGTTGAGGGGGACGCTGGCTGTGGCTTTTTTTCCCTGTGTTTGAATGGCGTTTAGGGTTTCTTGAATCAGCCAAGCTAGGCTATATCGTGTACCCGCATTGCTTTGTTGTTGGATCGCTGTAGCAAGTAATGGGGCTGCTTTTTGAACTTCCGTTTGCAAAGTTAAATGAGGCGCTGAAATCTTTGCAGTCATGTCTGCTTGTGCGGGTGCGCCCAACAAATCAATCAATGGCTGCGCCCAATTGCTAAATTGTAGGTTGGGGTCTCGCTTTTCAGCTGTTGCACCTGCTGAAGCGATGCTTGGCAATCCACCTGCCACACTGGTGGTAAAGGCTTGCAAGATTGAAGACCCCAGTGTTGTTGCACTGGACAGTAAGCCTGTGAGTTTGGCTTGTGTTTCTTGTAGGAATTTTTCTAAATCTCCTGCCATCTGTGCATTTAAGTGCAACTGCATACGACGTAAGTCGGCTTCTTTGATTTTGCCATTGGCTGGGTATAAACACCCAGCCATTAACCCCAACATTGGACGTAATGCCATACGCACATGAGCTTCGGTGTTCGGTTGTAAAAATAAACCGATTAAGTTCATGCTCAACAATGCTGCTTGTTGTACACCGGCATCAGCTTGTTTGGGTTCTGCGGCAAATAGAATCAGATCTAAAACACTACCAGACAATGCAAAAATATTGGCAACTGTCGGGACATTGGCACTGGCTTTGATTTGTTCGAGGCTGGTATTTCCGCATGCTTGTAGATATTTCTGAATTTGATGCGCAATAAATTTATGGTCTTCTGTATGCGTCACACTGGCTAAGTTAAATACTGCCAATTCAACTGCTGGCTTTGTATTGTTTGTGCGAGATGTTTCTGTTGTATTGGACCCTGCGGTCTGGTTTTTACTGTCTATAAATGCCATGGGCTTAACCTTAATACGTTTTAATTTTTAATTTCAATCAAGAAAAATCTAGAAATACTCAATCACTTATTGCGTGCACTATATACATCTGGATCTTCAGGCGTAGTTTTGCGTACCGTCACTTGTTTGGTGACATAACGGGATTCTTCTAAATCCATACGCACCACATCTTTATCCATATTATAAATCGACTGCGGTTTTTTCACCTCTTGAGGGGATGAAACTGGCGAAGTGTTTTGAGTCAAGATCGGTGAAGGCTGACTTACAGTTTGAGGAATACTCTGTGCTATGGTCGGTGATGAAGATGCTTCGCCTTTGCGCGTGGTAATGCTATACGTCAAGAACCTAGAAAAATACTCGTCCTTTTTCACAAAATCATCGACCACTTTTACAGGCGTATCCGCAAGGTTTTGACCTGAGCCAAAAGATTCTGCGACAAAGCCTTGCCCTAATCCCGAACCGAAACCTGTTGCTGATGTTAAGTTGGAGAACAAACCACTGCTCTTTTGAGCGAAGGCAGCTGAAGCTTGATCTTTAAAGAAATCGATACCTTGGTCTTTGATGTTTTGTAAGGTTTGGCTTGGATTGGCAATCATCTGTCCAACATTCATCATCTGAGATGGAGACAGGTTTAAATTCATTGCTGAAGAGACTGAACCTAATGCACTTTGAGTAAATTGTTGTTTAAACTGCCCTAGACTTTGTGTTCCAAGGTCTTTTAGAGCATTTTTACCCATGTTTTTTAGGGAATCACCATTCAGTGAGAACAAATTATCCTTGAGTTGAGACATCATATTTTGTCCCATCGATTTTAAGGCATTTTGGGCAAAACCAGTGACGCCACCGACTGCTTCTTCTGACCATGTATAATCACGATTAAAATGACTACCTTGATTCCAAGCACTACGCGGATCGGTTTCAAATTCAACTTTGGCAGGTCCAGGTGCAATACCTGTCACTTTTGCAAAACCATTGCCATCCAATTTGCCAGAAACTTGCTTGCCAAATGAATCAATGACATTAAAGCCTGTTTGCTTAAAGAAATCCTTTCCACCATAACTTTTCAGTAAGTCCAGTGCCCCTTTCATTGGATTCGATGGTGGAAGTTGTGCTGATTTACTGACACTGGCACCCGGCTTAAAGGTATGTTGCCCTGCATTGACTTCGAACTTTCCACCTGTTTTGGGGAAAATTCCTGAGCCATTCAATGCGATTTGCGATGAACCACCAGTAATCAATACTTCTTTCGGGCTACTGATTTCTATTCGGTCTTCAGTCGAAGAAATGGTGATTCCAAGCTTGGCAAATACATCTAAAGCATTTGACTGCGCATGAATATTAAATTTACCCTGTGCCGCAATAAAGTTTATGCCGCCCTGTGCCGCAAATAAACTCACTTTTCCTAACGCATGTCCCAACAGATTTTTTTGGGTACTGAAGTTAATACTGTCGCCTGCACTATGATTGATAATGCCTGTTGCTGAAAGGTGAATATCTTCAGGCGTACTCAGGGCAATGCCATCAGCTGAACTTAACAGCATGATTGCTTTTTTATACTTGGCAATATCTTTTTCAATTGCTTCAGCAAAAGCTTTAAGTTGCTCAATCGACTCAATTTCATCGGTCTTTTGGTTTTTAGCAATATCACTTAAAGCTTTACTATTGGTCTGACTGCTTTCAAGTTGCTTTTGGGCAATCTCACTCTCTAAATGATCACCTTTGGCTTGATCTTGAGCATAGGTCGAAATCAGTAAGCCTTGCCCTGCGCGTACTGCACCCCATTGGTCTGTACGTAATTCAAAACCCTCACCACGATCATCACTTTCTGCTTGATCTTTTGGATGACTGAGCTTTCCAAGATTCAGTTGACTCGCGCCATGACTACTCTGTAGCTGACTGCTAAGTTGCCCTTTAGTATCATCAAAGCGTAGCTGATTGTAACCACTGCCCTGATATTCCTTACTTTTAATCCCTGATAACTTTTTGGTATCTGGCAGTTTGCCTTTGCCATCAAATTGAGTTGGATGACGATATCCTTCATGGATGCGCCCAACGATGAATGGTCTGTCAATATCCCCCGCAAAGAAATCAATAACAACAACCTCTCCAATACGCGGTAAGAATCTTGCCCCATAGCCTTCGCCTGCCCACGGGGTCAGCACATCGACCCAAGCCGAGTCGGTATCATTGTCATTCGAGCCTGCACCACCATCATGCGTATTGTCTTCATTACGGGTAAAAAGAAAGCGGACTTTGATGCGCCCCCATTCATCGACATGGATTTCTTCGCCACTTGGACCCACAACAATAGCGCGTTGTGGTGATGCGATCGGACGGTGTTGCAGTGGATTATATTCAGGAACAATCGCAATATTACGTCGTATTAGCGTCAGTGTATTGGCTTGCCGTTCCTCACTATTGTTTGTGGTGATATTGGTGATTTGCCAATCACTTTGTTTTAACAAAGTTTCGACTTGGTTGGTTAAGTCTTTCGGTAAATTATTTTGGTTATAAAAGGTTTTAGATATGATCAGAAATTGCCGATCAGCAGTATCTTTTAGATTTATGCTTGGATGTTCATTCAGTTCGAAATGATAGCCAACCTGCGCATCTCGTACTGTCGAGATCGCAGTAAATTGTTTGGCTTGCACATTATAGTAATTGCTGAGGTTTTGGTTAAAGCGCTCAACCTGACTGTTGCCCGATGGCGTTGCACCATCTTCTCCATTGAGATCTTGTATCCATGCAGGGCTAAAGTGCCATGCTTGTTCTAAACCTAGGCTGGCATTGTCATAATTTTCACTATGGTTGTGTTTACTTTGAACGCTACCAGCACCTTCATCCGTATCTAATACATCGGCTTGCCAGCGTTGAATATGGACTGAGGTCGGTTGAAGTGAACGTTGTCCTGTAAAATGAATGATTGAATCGCTCGCTTCTACAGCGGAGCTACGATGAAAACGAATATTACGGCGTTCCAAGGCACTAAATTGAGCGTTATCATCGATTAATCTTAACTTTTGTGCTTGAATTTGTTCGGTTGTATTCGGCACTTTCAACTGAGCTTCATCAATTAGCCAATTAATTCCTTCAGCTCTCATCAAACGTGTTAGAAAGTCGAAATCACTTTCAGATTGCTGCATGAGGAATGGACGGACATCATAGTCTTTGGTCAGTCCGCTCTTGTCTAAAGTGAGGCTTGAAGCAAAGAGTGGGCTACGTTGCACCCATTCCTGAAATACGGTTTGAATTACCTCAATAGCCGACTTCGCCATAAACACACGGGAATTTCTACGATGCTTCCACAGTGCGGTTGGGTCTTCAACCTTAAGACGATAGATGCAAAGAGAACCATCACTTGCGCCTGCATCTGCATGGGTGACAATCCCTGAAATTCGATTGAGTTCGGATTGATCATTGACGATATCAACAGCGACTTGAGCACCAATAAACTGCTTTAAAGGTATTGCTGAATTTGTCGAAAGACAGATCAATTGCAGTTGAATTCCCTCATTCAACTGATGTGTGCCCTCAATGCGCTGAAGAAAAACTTGATCATTGAGCGCGGTATTTGAAAATTGCAAATGTATGGCGCGCTTTTGCGCTGTAAGTCCCAACTGCTCTAGAGCAACATAAATATTGTTAGACATGGTTTATTGTTTGATTTTAGATTGTGATGTAGTGTACTAAAAAATAGCGTCAAAGTCTAGACAGACCTGTCTACATTATCTCAATAACATTGATGAGTTTTTCTCAAGTTTCAATTACATAACATGATAAAGAGAATAAAAGTTCACCTTATCACAAATCTTAGAAAGTGCCTTCAATTTTATTTTTAGACTGAACTTTAAGTCTTTTCATTTTTTAAGATTAACAATCAAATTTTAATTATTTTTACCGTAAAAATTAACCCTCTAAACTCAGCTCAATTTTTATAAAATCAAGTCGACACGTATGTCTGGTAAAAATCTTCTTACAACACTTTCTATTGCTTTATTCAGCCTTTCTATTTCAGCCTGTAATGACAGTGATTCAAATGAATCCAATGGCAGTGTGGGAACTCAAAAACAACCGAACATCTTATTTATCATGGCGGATGATCTCGGATATTCAGATCTAGGCGCTTTTGGTGGTGAAATCCACACCCCAAACCTTGATGCACTGACCCAAGAAGGACGTATTTTAACCGATTATCATACTGCACCTACCTGCTCACCGACGCGTTCACAATTGATCTCAGGCACTGATCATCACTTGGCAGGGATTGGAGCGATGGCTGAACTTACTCCTGCGCATTTAAAAGGACAACCTGGATATGAAGGTTATTTAAATGAACGTTCCCTTTCGATCGCAGAGGTACTTAGAGACAATGGTTATCGTACCTATATTAGTGGAAAATGGCACTTGGGTTTAACCCCAGAAACCAATGCACAGGCCAAAGGTTTTGATCACTCATTCACTTTGTTACAAGGCTTGGATTTACATTTTAAACAAGCACCTACAGCCTATAAACGTAATGCCACCTATACCGAAGATGGCAAACAAGTTGCAATCTCATCACTGCCTGATGATTTCTTCTCGACCAATTATTTCACCGATAAGCTACTCAGTTATTTAGAGTCTGGTAAAAACTCAGGTAAACCCTTCTTTGCTTATGCGGCTTATACAGCGCCACACTGGCCAATTCAAGCACCAGCAGAATATCGAGATCGTTATCGTGGCGTGTATGATGTTGGTTATGATGCGATCCGTTATGCCCGTATTGCAAGACAAAAACAACTGGGACTGATTCCTGCCAATTTTACGGCTGCTGAACCGATTGCAACACAAAATGCCCCTCAAAAATATGGCAAATGGAATGAACTTTCCTCTGAACAAAAGGCTTTAGAAGCACGCAGAATGGAAATTTATGCGGGCATGGTGGAAAACTTAGATGCCAATATCGGTCGTGTCATTCAATATCTCAAACGTAATCATTTATATGACAATACCTTAATTTTCTTTGTTTCTGATAACGGTGCTGAAGGTTTTATCCGAGGTAACTATGGTGCAGAGTCAGGTTTTGACAACAACTTAAATAATGTTGGTACAGCCAGCTCTTATCACTATGTTGGTCCCCGTTGGGCTGAAGTCAGTGCAGCACCATTCCATTTATGGAAAGACACCGCAGGTGAAGGGGCAACCACCGCACCAGCCATTGTAAAACTTCCAAACCAAACTCAGGCTCAAGCAATTCATCATGGCTTTGCTTCAGTACTGGATGTTTTCCCAACTGTGTTGGAGTATGCCAATATTGCTGTTCCACAGGGTCAATACAAAGGGCGTCAAATTAATACCCCAAGTGGTTACTCGTGGAAATCTGTACTAGAAAATAAAGCACAATGGATTCGCCCAGCTCAATTTAGTTTTGCGGATGAACTGCATGGCAGTAAGTATGCTCGCCAAGGAGACTGGAAAATTGCTTTACAAGGCAAAGCTGAGTTGGGTACAGGAACTTGGGAACTATATAACTTAAACAATGATCGTGGTGAAACCAAAAACTTGGCACAGGACAATCCAACAAAAGTACAGGAACTCATTGAGGTATATAACAAATACACCCAAAAAAATGGAGTGAAGGAATACAATATTCAATGAAGCTTCAGCCTGTTCCCATTTTATTGTGTAGCCTGTCACTTATGGCAGGCTGTAGTAAGGTACAACCTGATCGCCCTGCACCACAGCAACAAACTCAATTGGCTCAACTTGGCACATTAAAGCAATGCCAAGAATATTCAGGCTTACCAAAGGCGTGGGGGCAAAACCCAACCGCGGGAATGGTACACATTCCTAAAGGTTCATTTCAGCTCGGTTCCAATCAAGCTTATCCAGACGAAATCAATTTTGGAGCAAAACAACGTCAGGTTGAAAGTTTCTGGATCGATCAAACGGAGGTGACCGTTGCCCAATTCTCCAGTTTTGTAAAGGCAACGGGCTACATCACAGATGCTGAAAAACAGCATCAAGCTGCTGTATTTTCTCCGAATACGCAGACGCCTCAACAATGGTGGCAACTCAAAGCAGACTATACGTGGAAAAGTCCAAATGGCGCTAGAGGTCAAGCACCGCTGCCTGCTGAACCCGTTCGCTATGTCACTCAAAATGATGCCGAACATTATGCTGTTTGGTTGGGGCATGATTTACCCACAGAACAAGAATGGGAATATGCTGCCAAAGCAGGATCGACCACAGATACACCATTACACCAAGCGCCAGAAGATGCACATCAACACCCTCAAGCCAATTATTGGCAAGGTGAATTTCCATTTAATAATACACAAGCAGATCACTTTGAAGGCGTTGCTCCAGTGGGCTGTTATGCTGCAAATGCCTTTAAATTGTTTGATATGATTGGTAATGTTTGGGAATGGACCTCATCTATTTATCGAGGGGCACACGATCAACACATGGGGAATTATGCAGATCTTCGTCAACAGCGTATTGCGGGTACTCAGTACGTGATTAAAGGCGGTTCTTTTTTATGTGCTTCTAATTTTTGTTCTCGTTATCGCAACAGCAGTCGCTACCCTCAGGAGTTTGATTTGGCTGCGACACATGTTGGCTTTAGAACTGTTTTACGTGAACCTTAAACACAATATTTCCAACGATAAAAAAATAGAGTCAAAAAGATTACCCATCTTCTGACTCAACCTGTTTTGAATGGATAAAACAAATTCATGATAGTGATCAAGCCCACAATGCGCTTGATCACGACACTGATTTAGAATTTTGCTTCAAATCCGACTTTGATGGTTCGCCCTGGGATTGGCATACCGATCACTGTACCCGGATCAAAATTATAACGGTTGGTTAAGTTATCAACATTAAACGAAAGGTTTAGATTTGGATTCAGCTTATAGCTGGCAAAAAGATCAACGATGGTTTCTGATGAAATCTCAGTCACGGCTCGACCACTCACCCCCGTACCTGCCAACCAGCCTTTCGGATTTTTCTTCTCAGAATGATACTTCGCTCGCGCTCCAATGATCAGTTTGTCTTCTAACAAGTGTTTACCTACGGTGATATTAAAAATCTTACGTGGTGGTAACCGGGTTGAGATTAAACTCCAAGAATCCCCGACTTCGTTACAATCACTTTTGCTTGCTGGGCAGACTTTAGGAGCTTGATATAATGTGCCGTTGAAACTGGTAAAGAAACTTGGATGCTGATAAGCCAGATTAAACTCCAAACCTTTTAAGACCACTTCTTTATAATTGATGAATGTATAAGAGCTTGTGTAGGGAAGAATAAAATCTGGGGTAATCTGATTGGGAATATCCTTGTTTTGTACCCCTTGTGTGAGAAAATCACGGGTTTGATAATGGAAATAATTAATGTTGAATTTTAGCTGATCATTTTCAGCCCAAAGATTGTCACGTTTTCCAATCAAGCCGAATTCAGCAAGGCGTGCATTCTCTGAGTGAATCGGTAAGTCAGGATCATAACTAAAGGTTTGATTGGATACTGTCGATTCGAATAAACTTGGACTACGGTAGGTATTGGATAGCTTTCCATAAATATCAATACCATTCATAAATTGATAGTTCAGTTGCGCCATCCAATCTATTTTCCCGTCAAACTCACGAAGCGCATAGCCTTTATCAGTTAAGTCTGAATTTGCCACAGGCGTCATTGCTCGATGCTGATCGCCATAATCTTTCACTTTTGCCTTGTGCCATTTACTGCCTAAGCTCAATGTATAGTTCTTAAAAAGATAATCTCCGTTGAGGAAAATAGAGGACTCTTGGCGTAAACCATTTCGTGCAGTTTCCCTCTCAATGAGGTTTTGTGGCTTCATTCTTTGTTCATCGTAGGTCAAACCATAATTCAAAGTTAAAGCATCAATTTTACTGGTATTTTCTAAGTTAATACCGTTACGATAATCTTGATAACTTCCCCAGTATTGATCACCGTAACTTGCATTCAACATACCCAGCATACCGTTATGTTGGCGGTACTTGGCGTTGGTATGCCAAATGCCTAACTCTAAATCAATCCAATTATTTTGCTTTGGTTTATAGGTATAACTTCCACTAAAAGCATTGATTGCTGCTGTACCCAGCGACCATTGTGGCATTTTATAAGCACCTTCAATATATTGAGGCAGTACATATTCACCATCAATATAGCCCCACGGTGGCGAGTTAGGATCAATCACTTGAGATCTGTTCCAATAAACAGCCATCACCTCACCCGCCTTTTGCATGTGACGACGCATATTCACTTCGACTCGGTGTTCATCTGTAATGTTTATGCCTGCTTTAATGATGCCTGAATCACTTTTATAACTGGTATTCACCACTTCTTGCCCCGGACCCACATCGACAATATCTCGATCTTGATAGTATTCAATGCCATGTTTACCTGCAAAGTAATTGCCTACTTCCCGTTTACTATACGCTGCAACCAAATCGAATATCTCATTGCGATACGCTGCTGCAATTGTTCCAGCGCCGTTTTGGAAATTGTTGGAAGAAAGTTTATTGCGTAGCAAATAAGACATTTGTTCACGTTCATTATCTGAGATATGTGGCGTTTTATTATTATTATAAAAACTCCCTTTTAACATCACACCTGATTGACGATCAGGCAATAAGATATCATCGGCGTTAAGGGTACGCATTTTAACGATGCCTCCAATTCCACCAACACTGAATTTGGCACGAGAAGCCCCTTTTTCGACTTCAATTTGACTGATTAAATCCATGTCGATATAGGTACGGTCACTTTCTCCTTGATACCCGCGAAAGGTGTGGCTCGATTGCAAACTTCCATCAATCACAATAGGAACACGCCCCTCACCTTGCATTCCTCGAATGCCAATATCAATTGCGCCTGCTTCATTACGTAAGCTATTGCTTTGAACACCAGCCATGTCCGAAAACACATCACCATTCCCCGTTCCTCGAAAGCGACTAATTTGCTCACGATTGAGTTGGGTTGTATTAACCTTATCTTGATAAAGTTCAGCATTGACTTTAATTTGTGCAAGCTTGACATAATCAGTATCAGACGAATCTACATCTATCTGCTGATTTTTAATGCTTTGGCTATGATTTATAAGTCGTTTTGCAGCCGTAGACTTAGGCATCACATGATAAGTCGCACCTTGTTTTTCAACTTGATAGGGTTGCTCCGCCAGTAAATAATCAAAACCATTCTTTACACTGTAATACCCTGTAATTCCTTTACTTTTTAATCCTTTGAGCATATTTGCATCATAACTCAGCACCACGCCCGATTGAGCAGCAAAAGTGGATAATACATAACCCAACTGATTGCCTGTAATTTGATAATATTTTTCAGAGGATGTTTTTGTTGATGCTGCGACATTGGGAGTCAGTTGTGCATAAACACCGCCAATACATAAGCATTGTATTAAAACGGCCAAGCTTTGCTTTTTAAACTTCATATGAGCGCCTACTTGTGAATGATTTTCATTTTCAATAATCATTACCCAGTGACTTTTAAAAATATGACAAAAAAAATTATTTATTTTCTGATCGGGTCCAGATCCAAAACAAACACAGGCTAAACACTGCCAATATGCTGAGTTTCAGATGTAAATGTAATGAAGACAGGAGCAACATCGTTACAGCCAATACCATGCTCACGGTCATCATCCACTTGCGTGACCTTGAAATGTGCTTAAAACCACCCTGATACTGCGCCATTAAAAGACGCATATAACGGTTTTGATGAAGCCAACGATGTAATCTCGTTGAGCCTCTTGAGGCAAAAAGAGTAGCTAAAAAAAGAAAATCAAATGTTGGAATGCCAGGCAATACCACACCGATAATCGCGGCAAAAATACATAAAACAGCCAAGATCACACAGATGATCCTGACTAAATGAGATGAATGTATCCGCTTAGTTTGAGGCTCATCCAAACACTCAACTCGGCTTTTGCGTTTAGACGAATGGTGATCAAAGAGCGAAAGAACTTTCTTCATTGCTTTAATGGATGTTTTTCAATAACAATCCGAAATAATCAAATGCCTGTCGAGCACCCTCGATAACTTGATCTTGTTGTTGTTGAGAAAGTTCTGCTTGATCTAGCTCAGCAATAAAATGTTTCCAAACTTTTGCTCTTCCCTCAGGATAAGCCGCCAAATTGCGTGCACCAAATTCAGCTGAAAAGCCCAAATGTTGTTGTGCTTGTTTAAACAAAAAGGCTGCGCCTAAAGTCGAACCTTCTGAAACATAGATCCAACCTAAGGCTTCAGCAAAGCCAATACCTTCCGTCATTAATTTTAATGACTCGACTTGCTGGTTTAAGTCCTGCAAATCCAGTAAAGCTGACTGTGAACGTCCACGGATATCTAAATCAGAAATCAATGCAGCGACCTCAGCGAGGTCGAATACATTTTCCACATTTTTTTGAAAATAGTATTGTGCCAAAGTAAATTGAGCATAATGCTGAACATCTTTAAAGACCTGTGCCTGTTCCATCAGTTGGTGCATATATTCATGCTGGCTGGCGGTTTCATTTTTTAAACGGAGTGCAAGACTGTTTAATGCGAATGAAGCGGTCATAAAATTTCTCCAATTTCGGTGATTTAACTGTATTACCCATTATGTTTTGAAAAACTGACATTGTTTTTCGATTATTTTTTAGTTTTTTCACGATTCGTTTGAATTCTCAGCAAATGATCACTGAAATACCCTTCAACTTTGACTGGATAACTTAATTCAAGTGCTGTTTTTAAGGTGCTAAAATCGTTTACAGGATATGAACCCGAGACCTTTAAAGATTTTAGATCTGGGTCGATGTCAACATATTGGTACTGATAACGAGCAACTTCTTTCAGCAATTGTTCCAGAGGCATTTCAAAAGCCATCACCATTTGGTTTTTCCAAGCCAAAACGTTTGGATCAAGCTTTTGCACGGTATTAAAATGCTGTTCATCAAAACAAATTTGCTCACCAGCATGCACTGTTTTAGTTTGTTTAGAGCGGTTTAAACTGACTTTGACGGCGCTTTCCATGACGCCCAAACAGGTATTATTTTCATTATTCTTTAAATATTGAACATTAAATACTGTGCCCAGCGCCTGTAAATTTGCTGATTCGGTTTTAACAAAGAATGGACGATAATGAGCATTCTTTTCTTGGGCAGTGTGGACTTGTATTTCACCATAATGCAAATACAAGCTTCGTTGTTGTGCGGTATAACGCACATCTACTGCACTTTGAGTATTTAATTGAAGTTGCGTTCCATCTTCAAGTTCAACCTGTTTCTGTTGACCAACAGAGGTACTATAATCTGCCCACCATTGGTACTTGTAGTCTGTATTCCAAAGCAACATACTGCCAAACCCAAATAAACCCACCACAATGAATAATTTGCTCATGTTAAATTGGGCTTTTTTGTTGGCTTGGACGATGAGCTTTTGTCCATCATCGGGAAAGGTATATAAGCCGTTTAACAAACGTTCTGCCTTAGACCATGCAGCTTGGTGCATTGAACTTTGCATTTTCCATTGCTCAAATTCAGCTTGTTCCGTTTCATTTAATGTGGCTTGTTGAATTTTGATAATCCATTCTGCAGCTTCTTGATAAATTTGCTGATGCTTCATCTCAGCATTCATCCATCAGAGCTAAGCACTGACTTAATACTGTGACTAAATCTCGCATCACTGTTCGTGTTGAAACATTTAAGCGTGTGGCAATTTCTTGTTGGGTGAGACCATCTAATTGCGACCATACAAATACCTGTTGTTGACGTTCAGGCAATTGATTAAGTAATTGGTTGATCAAGCAAAGAGACTCTATAGCTGACAACTTTTGCTCAGGTGTAATCTCATCAAAGCGTGGACTTGCAGACAGCTCTTCTAAGTAGGCTTTTTCAATTGATTTACGTTGATACCAGTTAATCAATATCCCCTTTGCCACGGTTGTTAAAATTGCACGAGGCTGATCAAAATATAACTCATCTTTGCGTTTTAAAATGCGCACAAAAGTATCATGGGCTAAATCAGCAGCATCTTCACTGTGATTCAAACGACGCTTTAACCATTGATATAACCAAGAATGATGGTGGCGATACAGCTGAGTGATAGGATCAGACATACTTAAAAGAGAATGAGAATTATTATTAATATCTTAACAAAAAAATTAGAAAATAGTGACCCCTGTTGTGATTTTCCCGCACTTTTTATGTAAAGCATTTTAATGATAGTCTTAAGTTTGCAAGAACTTTGAATTTGTTATTTTACGCTTAATCACCTGTTGATTTTAGCTCATCTTTAAACAACCTTTTTACCGAATCAATAGAAAAACTTAATGATAGGAAAAACTGAAAACATATGCATAAATGACTCATCAAAAAGAGGTCTAGTCAAACCGGCTAATTATTCATACAAACGATTTTGATATAAATGATTTATATTCAATGATTTTTTGACCACGCATTCGAAAACAGGAAAATTTCCATATTCATCAATGACTTGAAATTTTATACAAAATTACTCAGCCATCCGAAAATGGCTGAGCAAAATAATGACTTATTGACGAATGGATTGATTCAGTTTTTTAGCGAACTGTTGAAGATCAGCATGTTGGATGGTGGTTTTACCTTTACTGATGGCTTGGAATTGTTGCCCTGCAGTTTCCTGCATTTTTAGTTTTCCTGATGCTATGTTTTGGTCAAAGCGTTGCATAAACTCATCAACATATTCTTTCTCAGTCACAATATGATCACCGTTAGCATCGGTGGCAAAATATTGCTTATCTCGAGCAGTCAAATAATCTCCAAGCGTGACATAGTTTTTCCCTTGACCATACTGTGTAATGAATTCTTGTGTATTGCTTGGCATAGGCATCGAAATCGGTAATTTCACTCTAAAACCATCATGAGTTGCATTAGTGTTGTCTGATAATTTTGCATCCTCAGCATTGATCAAACCATCCTGATTTTTGTCAAACTGATTGAAGGTTTTTAGACCCGTTTCTTGAAATTCTTTCAAGGTCAATTTTTGATCTTTGTTGTTATCCAAAATACCGAAACGTACATGCGCCTGTTTTTCAGACATTTCACGACGCTGTTTCAGCAAGGGCTCTAAGCGTGCTTGCTCAAATTGAACAAACTGCTGTTGCGTAACTTTTTTATTTCCCTTAAATAATTCAGCATAATCTTGAGGATACTGTTTAATCAAACTTGGAGCCGTTTGGTCTTTGTTGTTGGAGTGATAAAGCATATACAGTGCATATGCCTGCTGGTAAACATCCGTTTGCTCTACTGTTTCAGCAATGGTTGATACGGAACTGGTCATTGCTGTGATCGTTGCAATCAAGAGTGCCAATTTTTTCATGTTTATATCCTTAAATATACGTATTTGCTGGATTAAAAAAAACTTTCTAGCAGGTGATTAAAAAAAATTAATATTTAAATTCAATACTTGCAACGACATTACGACCAGGTTCTGCAGCACGATCAATGATACTTGCCTGATTTGCGCCGGTAAGCGTACCGACTGCGGCATAGTCCCAATAGGTTTTGTCAAAGATATTATTGAAGGCGACATTCAGCTTGGTGAATTTGTTAACGTTCCAATAAGCGGACAAATCAAAAACGGTGTAACCTGCTACATTTTGATATTTAATATCATCCTGATAAGACGTGACGTCCTTAGTTGCCATTCTTCCGCCAACTGCTGTAGCGGTCATCCCTAATCCAAATACTTTATTCGGATCATCATAAGCAAACGTCAAGCTTCCCTTTTCTGGTTGAACTGAATTCACACCACTTTTGCCGCCATTTTTATTTTTTGCTGAGCCTTTGGTTTTACCCGCAACCAATGCCAAGCTGTAGCCATCAGAGTTTGGGATAAATTGTCCTAAATCAATACGTGTAGACAGTTCACCTCCCCAAATCTGTGCATCAGCTAAATTCTCAGCTCTGTAGTAACCATAAGGATATTGTGGAGTCGTTCCATAGTTGTAATAGTCGATAAAATCTTTGTATTTGGTATAAAACCCTGTCACATCAAATTTGATACCATCAATTGATGTATTTCTTAAACCCAATTCAAATGCATCACTGGTTTCTTTTTTCAAGTTCGAATTACCAATGACGATATAACTCGGATTTCCAGGTGTGGTTTGATAAACCCCACCTATTTCTGTTGGAGATGGGATACGATTGCCTCTTGAATATTTTAAATAGCTATAATTACTCGGCGTAAATTGATAGCTGGCTGAAAAGCTCGGAGATACATAGTTATAGTTTTTCGCCTGAACATCGCTATAAGACGTGATCTCAGGTCTAAATTCTTGGCGCTCTATACGGACAGCAGGTGTTAAAATTAAATCACGTCCCAGCACATCTAGACTAAACTCATCTGATGCATAAGCAGAGTAACGTTTCAATTCAGAGTTTAAGAGATAACCACCTTGATAAATGCTTGAAATGGTTTGACCATTACGTAAGTCAACTTTAGTACTGGCATATTCTTTCTTATCTGCAGCAATACCATATTTTAGCTTTTGATTTTTAAACTCTTTTTTAGCATCTATTTTTAAGCCTGTATTTTTCTCTTTATAAGTTGTTGAAAAATCACGTGCAACCGTTGCACTGTTCATAAAGGCGGTCGCGGTATCGTTATTCGACTCCTGATACCATATTTTGCTATTCAACTGATCGAAAAGCAGAAAATCATTTGGTTTATAAGTATGTAGGATACTGAATTGTGTTCGATCAATATCTTGATGTTGTCTCGCATCACTTTTAAAATTAGAGAATAAGTTTGCAGCAATATCCTTTGTATCAGTTTTTTTCTTATAATAATCAGCGGTAAAATTCAGTTGATGTTGGTCTGATAAATTCCACAATAAACGTGTCAGCACCGCATCTGAAGTCCAATCTGATGGAAATGCGGGAGTTTTTGAGTTTGGCTTGGTTTCATTCCCTTCACGATGTGCGTAGGCGACAAGTGCTTTAACATCATCATTACCTACAGCCCCAGTGACAGATGATAACCATGCTTGATCCGCAGAACTATAACCTGCTTTTACTGTCCCTGCGACTGTTTTACCATTCACCAAATAATCTTCTGGTGATTTATTTTTAAATGAAACTCGACCACCGATACCATCTGTGGAAACATCAGTTGTGCCTGAAACAATATCTACTGTGGTGAACATTTCTGGCTCAATATAATCTCGACCAGCACCACGTTTACTCATACTTTTTGGTGGTACATAAGTACTCACCGTTGCATCTGCTAAATCAACCCCATCGACATCCAAACCGATTCTGTTCGCATCTATACCACGGATGTTATAACTACTGGTTCCAGTTCCATCAAAAAATGTTCCGCCCCCTCCAACAGAAAATGGCGCATTTACCAAGGGTAAATATTTCACGATACCCGCCATGTCCGTGACGCCCGTTTGATCCATGTTTTCTCGATTGATGGATGTCCGACTAACAGGTGCGTCATTTTCATACTGTGCATAAACTGTAATCGTAGCTAAAGAATTATATTGATTATCAGCTTTAGATTTTTCTAAATTGCGTTCTTCTGCAAAACTGCCTGAACTTGCACCTGCTGCCATCAATGCAAACAAACATAATGATAAATAACGCGGTTTTAACTCCAAACGGTGAGACTGAGCGGTTTGGTAAAGTTCAAAAGGATTTGCATTCATGCGGGAGAAGCCTTTTATTAAAATGATATTGATAATCATTAACCATGTGTGTTTTGCTTTAGCCCATCGTAGAAAACTCAATCCCATACGAATTACAAATAGACACATAACTTAATAAATGAGAATAATAATCAATTAGATTATTATTTACAATATGAATTTTTTATGTTTGAACTTCAAAATAAAGATAAGTCACTCAATTTTTTCACTTTAATAATTCATAAATACTAAACAAAACAATATTTTATTTAAAGTAATTTAAATAGAATCACCATAATTTAAATATTAAAAATAATATCAAGAGTATGTAAAACCAGCATATTTTTCGGAATTTAAGCAGTGTCGCCGATGATTCTAGTACGCAATCACAATAAAATTGCTTGGCGCAAATTCGAATTTTCTGCTTAATGTTCTTTTATTGCTCCCTGTTCTTCAATGGGTTGATTGTTTTTTCACAAGCTCTAATAGCCAATCACTGAACACTTTGACTTTGGGCAATACATTATTTTTTAATGAAACGAGATAATAATGCTGTTCACATTTCAACTCCATGTTTTTAAACGGCATAATCAGCGCACCATTTTTTAAGTCATTTTCAATTAATTTTTTGCGTCCCATTGCCATCCCTAAATGATTTTTTGCAGCAGTCAATGCAAGGTCAGAACGATCAAAACTTAACTGAGCTAGATATTCTATAGGAACGCGAAAATGTTGTGCCCAGCTATTCCATTCTTCTGTTCCTGTGCCATTACTCCATGCCTGACAATCATGCAACAATGTACAATCTTTTAACTTCTCTAAGTTATTGTTCAATTTAATCTTTTCAGCATATTCAGGGCTGCATACAGGAATAATTGATTCATCCATTAAATATTGATAATTCAGTTGAGTAGAAGGTTGATGATCAAAATACAAGGCAAGATCAATTCCAGTACGCTGAAAATTCACATTTTCATTACCTGTCAAAATTGAGAGTTGAATATGGGGATAACGCTGAACAAAATCAGGCAAATGGGGTAATAACCAACACTGTGCGATTGATGGTCTTGCATATAGGGTCAAAGCACCAACCAAAGACTGATTTTTTAATGCATTGATTTCACTATTTAATACATCAAGAGAAGACTGTAAAGCATCAAGAATCCGTGTTCCTTCAGGTGTAAGCTTCACTTTACGATGCAATCGTAAAAACAGTTTGATCTCGAGTTCTTTTTCTAACTGGTTTATTTGATGACTCACAGCACTCGGTGTTAAAAACAGTTCTTCTGCTGCCAAAGCAAAAGATTCATGCCGCGCTGCAACTTCGAATGTATAAAGCTTGGAAAGTTGAAAACCCGTTAGATTTTTATGTGCGTTGTTCATGCATTTTCCTTTAGACCTTGAATTAAACTTTTATGCAATAGCTGATTCTGTTTGGTGACCGACATTGATCATACAGCATTGATTTAAAATCAAAATATAGTCAAACTTCCTGATTATTCATACCAGTGATTTGATATTAATCATTTATTCCAAATGAACTCTATATCGTTTATACGAATTTTTAGAAACTTTGGATGATTCGTATATTTTTCACTTTTGAATCATAGATGGTCTTGCTATCGTGAGCTGACTTGAATGTCGCCATGTTAAGCGGGGATAAATGAGCAAAAACAAAGCACTGCGTTGTTTGCAGCGCAAGAATACGATTCTACTAAAAATGGATTGATCAAAGTGAAGTATCGTCTACGTAAATCGATTTAAAGGTTAGCTATAAAGCGTGGCATTACAAGCTTTATATCATCAAATAAAATATCTATCGCATCAATTTTATTGATCTAGAAATTATATTGACTCTATGAGTTTTTCAGCAGTTTGACTATAAAATATCATCCCAATGTGTTCACTGTTCACATGAAAGAGTTTAATGCATAGATCAAATTTCTTCGTTTGACAGATTTTTCAAATTTAACTTCAATAGCCCAATCATCAAAACTTGATCACACAAGCACATGCTACGGAAGTGATTTCGAAGTAAGTGCAAAATAATTGAAAACGATTGACTGATCTATGGCGACTTGCACAGATGATCTCAGGAATAATTTTATGGATGCTCAACATCTTCACCAATTGATCACTCAATATCCTATTGTTGCTGATCTCATTTCGTTAAAAGAAACGATATGGTTCAATCCAAATTTTACATCACTTGCAGAGGGTCTGCCTTATGTTGGATTGACTCAAAAAGATATAGATGATGCCAGTGACCGCTTAACTCGTTTTGCCCCTTATTTGATGCATGCCTTCCCAGAAACAAAGCCCTCCAAAGGCATTATAGAATCAGAACTGGTAAGCATTGCAAATATGCAACAACGATTAGAACAACATTATGGACAATCAATACTAGGACAACTTTGGCTAAAGAAAGATAGCCATCTCCCGATCTCGGGTTCGATTAAAGCACGGGGTGGGATTTATGAAGTACTTTATCATGCTGAAAAACTTGCCATTCAAGCAGGGTTATTGACGTATGAAGATGACTATACAAAACTGGCTAGCCCAACATTTAAAGCCTTTTTCAGCCAATACAGTATTGCTGTCGGCTCCACAGGAAATCTAGGTCTTTCGATTGGAATCATGAGTGCTCAACTTGGTTTCGATGTGACTGTACATATGTCAGCAGATGCACGCCAATGGAAAAAAGATAAATTACGCGCGCACAATGTGACGGTAATTGAGTATGCTGAAGACTATGGTGTCGCCGTCGAGGAAGGTCGAAAATCAGCGCAGAATAATCCAAATTGTTTTTTCATTGATGATGAAAACTCACAAACACTCTTCTTAGGTTATTCGGTTGCTGGACAACGTTTAAAAAAACAATTAAATGAAAAAAATATTCTTGTCGACCAAGAACATCCGTTATTTGTCTACTTACCCTGTGGTGTTGGTGGAGGTCCAGGTGGTGTCGCATTTGGTTTAAAAATGGCATTTGGTGATCATGTGCACTGTATTTTTGCTGAGCCGACCCATTCACCATGCATGTTGCTTGGTGTCGCGACAGGGTTGCATGATGAAATATCAGTTCAAGCATTAGGCATTGATAATATCACTGCCGCGGATGGTCTTGCGGTTGGACGAGCATCGGGTTTTGTTGGACGTGCCATGCAACGATTGCTGGATGGGTTTTATACATTGAGCGATGAAAGCATGTATCTCTTGTTAGGGCTGCTCAATGATTCTGAACAACTGAAATTGGAACCTTCAGCACTGGCAGGCATGCTTGGACCAATTTTGATCCATCAACAGCAAGACTATGCAACGCTCCATCAGCTTAGTCAAAAACAATTCAAAAATGCCAATCATATTATTTGGGGAACTGGCGGAGGTATGGTTCCTGAAGAAGAGATGGAAAAGTATTTGGCTGAGGCACATGCTTTAAACGATAAAGGATAGTACCGCCGTTCTTTATCATTCGATTTGAGCACACAATGTGGGGCATATTCGATCCATGATTTCATTACCGGATATCCCCCCTTTATTATTTTTGAGATTGATTAAACAACTCCTTCATTTACCCGAAGCAATTGAGCATTTATCCAATTACAATAAATACAACTCAAATAAATTCAAGCTCTCCAGCCTCTTTCATTCATATCGTTTTCGCAATTGCATGAGCCAGTTGGAGTTCTTTTAAGAAATGTTTGCATAATTTCTAGACCAGTCATATTGAGCGTATCAATGTATTTATCCTAATGAATAAATTAAGCTAAACCCTCATGCTATTGAATAAATGTAGATTGTTCAGGTGAAATTCCAATCTTTACTTTGCTTTGCGCGACAATTTCAGATTCGTCTGTATCATTCGGATGAAAGTCAAAATGATAATAAGAGAAAAATTGAGGAATAAGCTTTCGATAGGACTGCATTGCAAAACCTGCAAACTTTACCCAAGACTTAATATTCCATAATTGCTTGTCTCTCGACATCAATACCATTTGATAGATATTTGAAAAAGCAGTAATCAGCACTAAACTAAAGGTGAAAATAGCGACTCGAGGAATATAGGCATCTAAACCTTTTCCATATAAATATTCGTACATATCATATGCCACAGCCTTATGTTCAGTTTCTTCTACACTATGCCAAAGCCATAAGTTACGAATTGTGGTATCTGTCATTAACTCATTGACATTTTTCATCATTTCCACCACAAGAACTGCTGTGTAATGTTCCAAACCAACCGTAACCAATAGATTCCATTTTTTCGGAAAAATCTGCTCTATCGCTTTGAGTATTATCCCAGTCACCTTTTCTAAAGATTCAGGATCTAAACCATATTGTTGAGCGCTGACATGAAAAGCGTGATGTTCTTTAGAATGCATGGCTTCTTGACCAATAAATGCGCCAATATCACGGTCTAATTTTGGATTGCTTTTCACCTTGTCTCTTAATGCACGTACTGAGCGAACAAAATAAGACTCACCTTCTGGAAACAAAGTGGATAGACCTGTGAAGTAATGCGTAAAAGTTGGTTCATTATTACACCAATATTTAGGCATATCCTGAAACTCATAATCCATACGGCGTACTGGAAATGATGCAGGTATTTTTTGCTTTGATTTTTCTATCACTGCTGATGTAGACATGACTCACCTCAAGGATTTATCTAAAAATAACAAGTTCCAAAAAAGAACTTAAAAGTTAAAATAGTGAGCATCTTCTCACCTGTCAATCAGTTGAATGCCTGATCAACAGAGATTGTCCTTAAATGATAGCGCTGTTCCTATAAAGATAAACCGAATAGGATTAAATGACATTGAGTCAAACATATCGTACTCACAGGCTTAATAGATTCTTTAATATCAAGATTAAAAAGTGGAATAATATCTGATAAATCACATAAAATTGTTGATCTGTAAATATCATTATCCCCTTGCTTACTAATACAAGTGATTTAATGTCAATCATTCATCCCTAATAAACTTCATGCTTTTTATACAAAATTTTAGCAGCTTTTGCTGATTCATTAATTTTGCACTTTTGAATCCTAGATCATCTTTCTATTTTGAGGTGATATGGATAACGCTATATTCAATTGGATCTAGGATCATCTATTTAAACTTTAGATGTGAGGCGAGACAATCAAAGTTGAATATCATTCAACAGTAGATATGTTATTGATTTTTCTAATTAATAAAAATTATATTTTACTGTTGAATTTTTCAACAGATTGAATAGCGAGCTAAAATCATTTCAAAATCAGCATCGCTATTCATGAGTGAGGCAAAAGTTTTTAAAGATAAATTTTATATTTATTCAACAATAACGATTATGGCAAATCCAATTCAGCTCTCATTTTCAAAGTTTTTAACAATGCTTGATTGCGAAGCAATTGAAGATTTTTATTACCGAGACTGTTAACAAAGTGCTGAGTCGCATCATTCAGCATATCAATTTTTTCTTCAGTTAATGTATAGGGTTTCATATCAGCCCACCATTCTGACATTGGCTCACCTAAATGATGCATCGCCGCTTTAAATCCTTGTTGGTTTGCCAGTTGCATATTGAGATATGGACCAAAGATTGCCCAACGTAATCCAGGTCCATTGGTGATTGCAGTATCAATATCTTCTGCACTGCACACCCCTTCAGAAACCAAATAAAATGCTTCTCTCCAAATCGCAGACTGTAAGCGGTTCGCAACATGTCCTTTGACTTCCTTTTGGATCAAAATCGGCTTTTTACCCAATGATTGATAAAACTCAAAAGCATCCTGTATATACTTTGTATGTGTTTTCTCGCCACCAATAATCTCTACAAGCGGTAATAGATGGGGCGGGTTAAAAGGATGTCCCAAAACAATTCTTTCGGGATAAACACAATCTTGTTGAATATCCGATATTTTTAAACCAGATGAACTCGACGCGATTATGGTATCTTCTGGACAATTTTGTGTGAGTTGCACATATAGTTGTTTTTTTAGATCAATTCGTTCTGGACCATTTTCTTGGATAAAGTCGGCATCTTTAACTGCATCTGCAATATTTTGATAAAACCTTAAATTGTTCAAAAGCCCTGTAATATAACTTTCCGAATCACTTTGTTTTTGTTCTTCTAATTCAAATAGATCAAGTAAGTAGCTTTGAACTCGAGTCGTTAAATTGAGTTCTGCATCGGCGGCTGGATCAAATGCACTGACCTGAAATCCTTTACTCAGATAAAAAGCAGCCCAACTTGCACCAATTACACCCGTACCGATAATGGCAACTTTATTGACGGATTTCATATATACACTTCCTCTTATCCTTGAAAAATGTGGGGAATATCTTGATATTTAATAGTGAAAAATAATGCTTTTATAACGGCAAGACTCACTCAAATTTGTGGAGGAATTCGTCCTCCACAAATAATGATGATGAATAAGCAGATCTTTCCGCAACGATATAAACAGCTAGAAGGGATAATTATGATTGGATGAATATTGACACTATTGCGCTGTATAACCGCCATCCATCACCACAGCTTGCCCCGTGACGCCTGCTGCTTTTTCACTGGCTAGAAAAATTGTATAATCTGCGATTTCTTCAACATTGAGTAAGCGTTTTTGTGGCACCATGGCTAAAATAACGTCCTCAAGTGCGCTTGTTTCACTGACATTACGCGTTTTTGCCAAATCTTTTATTTGACCACGGACCAAGGGTGTATCTACATAACCAGGACATAATGCATTGACGGTAATACCATCTCGTGCAGACTCTAAAGCTGCCACTTTTGTTAAACCAATCACGCCATGTTTCGCGCTGTTATAACCTGCTTTTCCAGCAAAGCCGATTAGACCATTGATCGAAGCCATATTGATAATACGACCATACTTTTGCGCTTTCATGATTGGAAATACATGTTTAATTCCAATAAAAGAACCTACCAACATTACATTTAACAACTTTTGATAAATATCTGTTGGGAACTCTTCGATTGAAGCAACATGCTGAAAACCAGCATTGTTAATCAGAATGTCTAAACGCCCATAGGTCTTTTGCGTTAACTCAATCGCTGCAGCATAAGCATCTTCATTGGAAACATCACAAGGCGCAGATAAAGCGTCATATCCATCCTTTTGTAAAGCAAAAACGGCTTCATTGCATTTATCCGCATTCATATCTGAAATGACGACTTTTGCACCTTCAAGTGCGAACTTTTTAGCGATTTCAAGCCCAATACCACTTGCTGAACCTGTGATAAATGCAACCTTATCTTTGAGAAGTTGACTCATGTTTGACTCCCTGTGTTGCTTCTTCAATATAAACTTAGACAATACCAAACCATGTAAATGCTGCAATCGCAACAAACACCGCAATGGTTTTAATGATCGTAATGGCAAAAATATCTTTATACGATTGTTTATGAGTAAGCCCTGTTACGGCAAGTAAAGTAATGACTGCGCCATTATGAGGTAAGGTGTCCATACCTCCTGAAGCCATTGCGACGATACGATGCATCACCTCAGCAGGAATTCCCATCGCAGCAATTGCTGCATTGTACTGATCAGCCATTGCACTCAACGCAATACTCATACCGCCTGAGGCTGAACCTGTAATCCCTGCTAAAACAGTGGTCGTAACTGCACCATTGACCAATGGATTGGTAAAAGTATGTCCCAAAGCATGACTAATCACCGCAAAACCTGGCAATGCTGCAATGATGGCACCGAAACCATACTCAGATGCAGTGTTCATCACCGCAAGTAAAGAGCCGCCAATACTTGCATTTATCCCTTCTTTAAAACTGGTGGATACACGGCGGTAATCAAACATAATGGCGGTCATAATACCCACGATTAACGCTAAACCGACCGCCCAAATTGCCGATGTTTTAGCGACATCCACAGTATAGTTCGCCAGTCCAATTGCATTAAAATCAAAGCCGTTCGGGTACCATTGTTTAATCGCGGTGGATAAATATTTATTCATCACAGCCACCAAAATCAATGGGACAAATGCCATAAATTGGCGTAGTCCAGAACCATTATCCTGTTGTTGGGATTGACTTTCGAATTGTTGTAATTCAGCCTCAGTCAATGTAATACCAGAAGTAAATCCATCACCATTGCGTGCAGCAACACGGCGACGCCATTCCAAATAACTTAGACCGACACCCAAAACAAAAATTGCCCCAATAATTCCTAAAAAAGGTGCGGCATAAATATTGGTTCCGAAAAATGTAGTTGGAATAACATTCTGAATCTGAGGTGTGCCCGGTAAGGCATCCATCGTAAACGAAAAAGCACCTAGTGCAATTGTGCCTGGAATCAAACGTTTTGGAATATTGGCTTGTCTAAACAATTGGTTTGCAAAGGGATAGACTGCAAAAACCACCACAAACAAACTTACACCACTATAGGTGAGAATCGCGCCTAGAAGCACAACGGTCAACATGGCATTTTTGGAGCCAATGAGCTGGACAATAGTTTTGGCAATTGATTCTGCAATACCAGACATTTCAACAACTTTACCGAAAATTGCCCCAAGTAAAAAAACCAGGAAATAATCTTTAATAAAGCCCACCATTTTTGGCATAAACACACCAGAATAAAATGGTAAAACGTTGGCTGGATTGATCAGTAAGACGGCAAATAAGGCACAAATCGGTGCCATGAGAATCACAGAAAATCCTCTGTAGGCGGTATACATCAACAGCCCGAGAGAAAGCAAAATTATACCCAGTTCCCACATATCTTTTACTCCGTCCCTAAAGCATATATGTCTAAATCCACCTTGTTTTTTATTTCAAATCATCACAAGGCAGTCCCATTCATTGATATGAATGAGTTATTCAATAAATAAAAATGGATAGTTAGAAAAATTAATTTCCATCAATACATTGAGCATTTATAAATCATCCAGATTTATAAATTGGAATATCCATATCCAAATTATCAATAAAACTATAATCCAAATTTTTAGGGATATTATTTGAAAATATTTATCAGTTAATATGAAAAGCTCATGAATAGAAATATATTTCACTTAATGATGCTGCAATCCATGCACTCATAAAAAACAAGCCAATGATTTTGAAGATCATTCACATGGAACGATGTTTTCAGTAAGACTCAATATTTAGATTAACTGAACCAAGATTAAGACAAAAAAATTTTACAATTAAAACATCAACTTAAAAATAAAGAATATTGTTACTTTGGTGGTTGTACTTGTAATGCTGTTGAGATCAAGCCTCTTGATGTTCTTTTTATTATGTTCTGTCATTTGATGAGTCTAATTACTCATTTTAAGATCAAATAGACTGATATTAGCGTATTATAGTCATATAAATCAGTCAGGTTAACTTATGACACTCAAACAATTAAAAGCATTTCTCGTCCTTGCTCGAACATTGAATTATGCCAATGCCGCCAATGAGCTTTGCTTGAGCCAATCTGCTTTAAGTCTAAGTATCAAAAGCTTAGAGGATGAGCTGGGTGGTAAGCTATTTAAACGGAATACCCGTCGTGTCGACTTAACCGCTGAAGGAAACGCATTGATTCCGTTTGCTCGAAAACTTTTAGCCAACTGGGAGGATATGGAAAGAGACGTCAAGCAACGTTTTAAACTACATCGTGGGACACTTAATATTGCCTCAATGCCCTTTGCAACACATGCGGTATTACCTGCTGTACTCAATGAATTTAACAAGCATCATCCCAATATCAATTTTTCTATTCATGATATTCCCAATGAGAAAATCATTGAAAAAGTGCAAGAAGGTATTTTTGAAATTGGCATTTGCTTTGAACCTCAACACAATGATCAGTTGATTTTTAAACCCTTTTTCAATGAAGATTTTTTAGCCTTAGTGCCTAAAGATCATATTCTTACCAAACATAAAACAGTGACATGGCATGAGTTATGTTCTTATCCATTTATAACACTGCAAAAACCATCAATTATTCGACACGTGGTTGAAGAAAAATGTACTCAAAATAATTTAATTTTAGATTTAAAAATTGAATGCCATCAAATCAGCTCTCTTTCCCATTTTGTTGCTTTTGGCATGGGTGTCAGTGCAATTCCACGGCATTTTCAAAATTACATCGACAAAGAAAATAATGTTTTGCTCGAAATTGAAGATGGTCAAGTCAACCTTCCCGTTGGCATTATCTATAAAAAAGACTTTGAACTCTCCAATATCTCGACTCAATTTATTGAGACGATATTGGGTCAGCAGTTTTAAATACTCGTCACAAAAAATAAAAGTGACTGTTGCTGAAAATCATTAGATTAATGAGTTTTACTCATTAGGCATTTGAAAGAATCAATTTCTAAAATAATTTATGCAATGCTAATAATAATGACTCTAAAGGACATAGAGTTAAAACGATGAACAAAGTTGTCGCGAATGCACGTGAAGCTTTAGCTGACGTAGTTGCCAACAACCAAACTTTCGCTGTGGGTGGATTTGGACTATGTGGTATTCCTGAAGCATTGATTGATGCCCTAAAAGAAATAGGTGTAACAGGCTTAACCTGTATTTCAAACAATGCTGGCGTTGATGATTTTGGTCTAGGTAAACTTTTACAAACCAAACAGATTAAAAAAATGATTTCATCCTATGTGGGTGAAAATAAAGAATTTGAACGTCAATATTTAAACGGTGAGCTTGAGGTTGAATTAACCCCACAGGGAACTTTGGCTGAAAAACTCCGTGCGGGTGGTTCAGGTATACCTGCTTTCTTCACCCAAACTGGTGTCGGTACTTTGATTGCAGAAGGCAAAGAAGTCCGTAATTTTGCTGGCAAAGACTATATCCTTGAGCATGCCTTGATTGCAGATATTGCTTTGGTGAAAGCCTACAAAGCAGATAAAGCAGGTAATCTGATTTTCCGCAAAACTGCACGTAACTTTAATCCAGAATGCGCCATGTCTGGAAAATTTACCATCGTTGAAGTTGAAGAAATTGTTGAGATTGGAGAATTAGATCCTGATTCAATTCATCTCCCAGGAATTTATGTCAACCGTATCGTCTTGAATGCACAGCCTGAAAAACGAATTGAACAATTGACATTGAAAACGGAGGTTTAATCATGGCTTGGACGCGTAATGAAATGGCTGAGCGCGCTGCTCAAGAGCTTGAAGATGGCTTTTATGTCAATTTGGGTATCGGGTTGCCGACACTGGTTGCAAACTATATTCCTGAACATATCGATGTCTGGCTTCAATCAGAAAATGGCTTATTGGGAATAGATGAGTTTCCAACTCAAGAAACTGTAGATGCGGATTTAATCAATGCAGGTAAACAGACTGTCACTGCACGTAAGGGTGCTGCATTTTTCTCTAGTGCTGAATCTTTTGCTATGATTCGTGGTGGTAAAGTGAACATTGCCATTTTAGGTTCGATGGAAGTTTCTGAAAAAGGTGATTTAGCCAACTGGATGATTCCTGGCAAGAAAGTTAAGGGCATGGGAGGTGCGATGGATTTGGTTGCCGGTGTTCAAAAAGTTGTGGTTTTGATGGAACACTGTGCCAAAGATGGTAGCCCCAAAATTGTCCCAGAATGCTCACTGCCACTTACGGGCAGATTGGTTGTCAATCGTATCATCACTGATCTAGGGGTTATGGACATCACAGCACAAGGCGTCGAATTGGTTGAACTGGCGAAAGATGTCAGCATTGAGCAAATCAAAGCTGCAACAGGTGTCGAGCTAATCACAAGCCATTTTCAAGCCTCTTAATTAAAAGACTTAAAGAGCTGAAATTATTTTCAGCTCTTTTCTCTTGTTTCGATCAAGTTAAATCACCACACAAACAGCTGCTTTCCAACTAGTTTTGACCATTATTGCCCCACTTCAAATAAGCTTCACGCTGACTTAAACGTTCATAATAATTTTGAACATGCGGAAACGCTATTTTTTCAAATGGTGTAAGGTACCAACGCTGTACAGACAAGCCAATCACAATATCCGCTAAAGAAAAGCGCTGCCCTGCGACATAAGCTCCTGTTTTTTCTAATTATTGATCTAGGATGTGCATGTGTTTGCTCCATGCTTGAATACTTTGTTCCACCCTTTCTAAATCTTGGTGTGCTGGTGAGTGACGAACCAAATGCATCAAGGCATATGTCCAGCTGTTGTTTAATTCAATCCCTTGCCAATCAATCCACTGATCGACTTCAGCACGTTGTTTGGCATCCAAAGGATAAAGGTGTTGTCCATTATATTGATTGGCTAAATATCGAATGATCGAGTTGGATTGCCACAACACAAAATCCTCATCGATTAAAACAGGGATGGTCGCATTGGGATTCAGCTTTAAAAATGCGGTTTCTTGAGTGGATTGAAAGCCACGCCCCCAATCTTCACGCTCATAAGCAATATTGAGTTCGTCACACAACCACAGTAATTTTCTGACATTGATTGAATCAGCTCTTCCAAGAATTTTTATCACAGACCATCTCCTATCCAATGCAAATAATATAGCTGAAAATGATGAGAAACATCTGTGTTGAAGATCGCATCATCATAAAAATATGATTGAAAAAAATCATGATATAAATCTTAAAAATAAATGTGCAGCAATAAGACTAATTTATTCAACTTATTGTCATCTGAGAATTAAAAAAATGAGATATATAAAGCGTATTAAAATAAAACTTATCTAAAAACAAATGCTTCATACAGTCAAATTAAAGTGTAAGCATACATCTATAATCAATGGGTCATTGATACTAAATCATGTGATCATTCAATTGAGTAAATAAATGATGCCCAAATGTAGCTAAAAAGTATTTTTATCTAATATTGTCATTCACAAACAATACAATGACCTATCCGAGATTTTGAGGTTGTACTTTTGGATAACTTTGCTTTTTTTAAAAATATTCAGGAATGGTCTGATCAGTATCCGTGGTTAGAAATGCTGACATCATTGTCCATTTTGCTTTTTTTCGCATTTTTAGCAAATTTTATTGCAAAACAAGTCGTTGTTCGGGGTATACGTAAACTCATTTCAAAGATGAAGTTTGCGTATAGTGAAATTTTCTCTGAACACAGTGTGATTCGAAGAGTGGCAAACATTGTCCCAGCGATTGTTATTTTAAATGGGATTAGCACAGTTCCGCATTTGTCTGTAAAAGTTGTCAGTCTCGTACAAATGGCATCACAAGCATTTATCTTCCTCACGATTGCCCTTGCACTCAGTGAACTTCTCAACGTTTTTAACTTATTTTATCAACGTAACCCAAAGTCACTCAACAAACCTATTAAAGGTTATCTTCAGCTGGTCAAACTGATCGTATTTATCGTCTGTGGTTTACTGGTATTGGGTACATTCCTGAAGAAAGACGTATTTACTCTGCTGGCAGGTTTTGGAGCTATGGCAGCAGTATTGCTATTGGTTTTCCAAAATACCATTCTTTCTTTGGTCGCATCCGTACAAATTTCTTCTTATGACATGGTGCGTATTGGTGACTGGATTGAAATGCCTTCACTCAATGCTGATGGTGATGTGATTGACATGTCGCTACATACCATCACTGTGCAAAATTTTGATAAAACCTTTACTACAATTCCGACCAATAAATTGGTGACGGATACCTTTAGAAACTGGCGTGGTATGAAGTTATTGGGTGCAAGACGGATCAAGCGATCTATCTTTATTGACCAAACCAGTATTCACTTCATTACTCAGGAAGAACAACAGAAATTAAAAGCTTTCTTATTGCTGGATCAATATCTGGACAATAAGCAATCTGAGCTAGAGACTTTTAATCAGCAGTTTGAAAATCAGTCGATCTATAATCAACGTCGCCTGACCAATATCGGAACCTTTCGGGCTTATGTTGAGTTTTACCTAAAACAACATTCAGGTATTGCAAAAAACCAATCGCTGATCATTCGTCAGTTGCAGCCAACCAGTGAAGGCATACCGCTTGAAATCTACGCATTTGCCAATACAACGGTATGGAATGACTATGAAGCAATTCAATCTGATATTTTTGACCATTTGATGGCAATTATTCCTGAATTTGGCTTAAGAATTTATCAAGCACCTTCTGGCTCTGATTTACGTTCATTAGCCAGCCATTCATCTGCAAATACTTTAGAGCATTGATTAGGAGTGATGGGTCAGGAGCATATCTGCGCCTGAACAATCTGTTTATGTATTGCTCGTACATTCATTCAGCGCTTTATTATGCTGAGCTAAATAAGATACTGCACTGATTAAATACGTTATCCAGACTCATGTGAATAATTCGTTTATTCACATGATTACCAATTATTTTTTTGAATATGACATTATTGATCTTTAACAAAGATTAAGATTATGATTTATATAAAATAAATCAAGACTTCTATTCGAAGCCTTGATTCTATATGATTGAGTTAAACTTTAGGCAATACGATACTTTGATTCTTCGGATATACGCTGTAATGTCTGACGTTGGTTTTTGAAATGTGGCAGAACATGTTCACCTAAGCGATAAGCTTCTTCTAAATGCGGATAACCGGCAAGGAAGAACAAGTCGATTCCAATACTGTTATATTCCTTAATGCGTTCAACAATTTGTTGGTAGCTACCCACCAAAGCAACACCCGGAGGGATACCAATGTAGCCAAAGCCAGACCAAACATTGGGATGAATGAAGAAATCATTCACATTTTTGCTGCCATCTTTATCCGCATATTCTTTTTCAAAACTGAGTACTCGCGCTGATCTGAGTCCTGCATGAGCAGCTGAAGCATGCAAACGTTGCTTCTCTGCTGCCTCATCTAAATAACGTTGCGCCTCTGCCAAAGCTTCCTGTTCGCTACGTCGAGCAATTGTATCAATGGATAAACCAAACTTAATATTGTCACGACCATACTTCGCAGCACGTTTACGCACATCCGCAATCAATCCGGCAATCTCACTTGGTTTTTCAGCGCGCATTAAATAATAATCTGCGTGCTTTGCGCCAAACTCTCGTGCGGCTTCAGAAGAGCCAGCTGTACAAATGATGGGTAACTCAGCTTTATTGAGTGGATACTTCAATCCCCCGCCCTCAGCAGAATAATATTTGCCTTGATAATGGAATGATTCGTTATACCAATAACCTTTTACAACATCGAGAAACTCAGTTGCGCGGATATAACGGTCATCATGAGGTGTGACATCTCCAACCTGACGTTGAATCACCTCAGATCCACCATTAATAATATTCCATACTAAGCGGTTACCTGTTGCACGTTGGTAGGTCGCCGCACTTTGTACCGCATTGTATGGACTAAAGTGATAAGGCTGGAATGCGGTCACAAAATTCAGTCGCTTGGTTTCTCTGGCCAATAGCGAACAAACAGTCCAAGGTTCCTCTCCTGTTGGTGCATTGACCATCAAAGCACCTGCGAAACCATTGATTTCTGCAGCGCGGGCCACCTGTGCTAAATAGTCAATATAAGTAAAGTCATCACCCACTTGATAGTTGGACGTTGCGCCAGTATTTTCCACACCAGATACGCGCGCCCAATCACCACGATTACGAGGATCGCCTGCTAAAAATTCAGCTTCGCCATGCAAAGGTAAGCGAGTAAAAAATTCAATTCCCATGATGTTCTCCGTATAAGAATTAGAATTTGGCTGTGAGAGAAACACCAACTTGACGTGGGTTTCCGTAGGTTAAAACATATTGTCCTGCTGGGCCATTTGGACGACCATGTACCTGATATTCTTCATTCAGCAAATTCTTAACATAGGTATTGACCTGATATTTATTATTTGCGCTGTGATAACCAATATTGGCATTCCACAAGGTATACGATTTTTGGCTAAGGATTGGATCAACCGAATAGTCTTGACGATTCACCAAGAAATATTCACGGTCACGATAGCTTGCGTCAGTACCAACAACGATACGAGCACCATCATTTAAATTGAAGGTATATTCACCACCAACACCGATAGTATATTTTGGTGAGCGGACTAAACTGTTCCCAGTATTGTCAGCATTGACTACATTTGTTACCGGGTTCTTGTCAACGAAGTCCGTATATTCACTATCTAAATAAGCACCAGCAAAACGTAAACGTAGATTTTCAGTGGCTAAATAATCAAGCTCTAACTCTGCACCTTTCACTTCTGCTTTTGGTCCATTGGCTAAAACTGAAGTAACACCGCCCCCTTGCCCCTCTGTTGCAACTAATAAATTGGTTTGTATATCTTTATAGTCGTAATAGAAAATGTTGGCATTTGCGACTAAATCCCCATCCAGTAAGCTAGATTTCAAACCAAGCTCGTAACTGTTTAAATATTCAGGGTTAACGTCTGCAAGTTGGGTTAGGCTACTAGATAAACCTGTATTAAAACCGCCAGAACGGAAACCACGTGCAAATCTGAAATATGTATTTAAATCAGGTGTAATTTCATATTCTGGGGTAATGTCATAGGTCAACTCATTCCATGTTTTCTTACGGTTTGTTGAACCATTCGCATTTGGAGTTGGGTTATAGACGGCATTGCTATACCCATCTTTTTTCCACCAACTACCTTTGGAATAATCACCTGTGGTAATTTGAGTCAGGTCGAGATCGATATCTTTTTCTTCACTGGTCCAGCGTAATCCGCCAGTCACCTTAAATTTATCTGTAAATTTATAGGTACTATTTCCAAATACAGCAAAGCTTTGTGTGGCTTGATTATAAGTAATGTCTCTAAATGCAGGGGTTGATGCCGTCTGTGAGGCAGCACCGTTCGGCAATGTTTTGTTTACACGTGCACTCACACCCGTAGAATCTAATTCTTCGTTAAAATAATGCAAACCTGCAATCCAACTTAAACGTTTGTTCGCATCGGACGAAATCCGAAACTCTTGGCTATATTGACGCCATTCATTATCGCTATAACTACGTGCAACATCATAAGGAGTGTAATCACCATCTGAAATCGACTTTTGTGTGGTCTTGTCAAAGGCAGTAATTGAGGTGAAATTGTAGCCTCCGCCTAAATCTCCATTTAAAGTGAATGAAGCACCATCATGCTGAATTTTATTACTTTCATCTAAATCTAAATTGGTGTTGCGTCCCTCTGGTCTTTCATAGACTCCCCAGTATTTCCCAATACTTAAGGAACCATTATTTCCTAAACCATTGTAGGTTTGGCTATGTAAATTAACTAATGCATTCCATTGATCATTCACTTTACCTAAAATCTGAAAACGGAAAGATTTCTTATCGACACCACCATAATCTTCGCCATTCGCTAAATTTTTTGCATAACCATCACGATCTTCAGAATAAAAAGCACCTCGAACCGCGATATTTTCTGATACTTTGCCATTCGCCGCACCCTCAAAGGTACGTAGATTATGATCACCTACCCCTATCGTTGCATAGCCATTTGGTTTTTCTGAAAATGTTGGCTTTTTGGAAATATAATTGACCGCTCCTGCTGTTGTATTTTTACCGTAAAGCGTTCCCTGCGGTCCACGTAGAACTTCTATACGCTCTAGATCAAATAAGTCTCCCGCTCCTGCAACAGGTGCATTCAAATAAACGCCATCTGCATAAATTCCAACAGGAAATACAGTCGATGCAGCAACGTCCCCTGTACCCAAACCACGGATATACCAACGTGGTCGGCTATCACCATCTGGATTTTCCGCTGCTGCATTCGGTGTATACGTTAAAACATCACCAATAAAGGTTGAGCCCTTGGCAGCCAAATCTTTACCAGAAACAGCCGTAATCGCGGTTGGAACTTTTTGAATATTTTGTGCTCGATATTGCGCAGTTACAATCACATCACTTAATTTTTTGACATCCTTTGCATTGGTCACTTGTGCTTGTTGCTCAGCTGTAATGCCTGTATCAATCTCTTCACTTGCCAAAGCCAGTGTCGAAACACTCGCTGTTACTCCCCACATAGCAGTTAAAATACTCTGCCTAATTTTTGTGACCTTAAACATGGTGACTCCATTTATATAAATCTATTCTTATAATCGCAACTTCCATGCCATTCAATTTACTATATAAATATCAATAATTTAAAAAACGAAAGTAAAATTTATGATTAAGTTTTGCTGATAGATAAACACTTTTCTCTGTGTTATTGCTGTTATTTCAACATTGTTTATTTTTGAAATATGTAAGAAAAAATAGCCATACAATTGTATGACTATTAAGCATTAAAAATATTTCATGTATTTAAAATTTATAACTAAATTGTCCCTGCACTGTGAGTGGACGCATTGGCTGTAAGAATTCACTATTTGCGCCAGCTAAACCATTCACAAAATTGCGTTCATTGGTTATATTCAAAATATTTAAGCCCACAGTCCATTGTGGTTGTCGATAATATAATCCCAGATCTAAATTATAGTTATTTGGAACCTTAACCGTCTGGCTTAAATTGGTATACCAGTTACTTGTCCACCACCCTGAGAGATTTACACCAAAACCTGACTGATGTTGATAATCTACATAAGCACTGGCAGAGTATTTTGGAATACCCGCTGCATCATACCGACCTGCTTTACGCTGGTTTAACCCATTACTGTCCCCACAGACAGTCGCATTGTCTGCATGGAAGCCAAAGGGAGAAAATCCTGCTGGAATAATTGAAGTATATTCAGCATTCAAATAGGTTAAGTTCCCACCTATCGCAATATTTTTTTGTAGTTGCCAGCGTAGTGAAGATTCAATCCCTTTGACTTCGAAGCGTGCCATATTGCCATTTGTATCAGGTGATAAATCTCGCTTCTGCTCAAATCCGCTTAATGTGAGAAATAGTTGATCGATGATCGGCTCATATTTAAATCCTAATTCTTTTAATTCACTTTGGCTGTCAAAAGCCAGAGGATTCAATTGATTGCCTGCCCCCCAAATAAGAAATGGACCAAAAACACCTGTGTTGAGTGCGGTACTCTTATCATAAGTAAAATACAGTGTAGTTTTTTCTGTTGGCTTGATAAATGTACTGGCTTGATAACTAAGCAAACTATATTTATTGTGATCTGAATGGACATCTGTCGGCGCTAAGACCAACGGGTTTTCAAGTTTGGCTTTGATTGAACTGTGATTAATCCCAAGATTAATGCCAAACACATCATTAAAAGTAAAGTTTTGCTGACTAAATATACTCCATGTATCCCAAGATCCAGTTCCTGTATAAACAGCACCACCACCATTGGGAGGAAAACCACCTTTTTCAGCATAAAAACCATGCCCGACTGGATACATTTTTGGCAAATTTAAATAACCAAAGTATTGAGAATATTGAGGAACACCAGCCTGTCCAATCCAACTTCCTGTTGAATTACCATTATTGACCAATCCTAGTAAATCCCCTGGATTTTTTTGAGAAGGATCATTGGTCAGATCATAAGGGTTAATATTGAAACTATTATTTGCCGCTAAAGATGTAAATTCCTCACGGCGAAATGCTCCTCCAGTACTGCTTTTATTATTCACCTTAAGACCAAATAGCTCGAAGTCATAATCTGCGAGGAATTCGAGGCGATTATCAAATAACTCATGTTCTAAATCAGTAAAGAAACTCCCAACCGAATCACCTAAATCCTTATTGTTTTGGTAAAGCGTACTATTTGAAACTGACCAATGCGTATTCAGATCTTTAATCAATTTTAATTGAGTGCTGAATCGTTTAGCACTATTTTTATCTTCACTTCGACCAGAAATATTATCATCTAGTTTGACCAATCCATTACCAGGTATAGATGGATCATAGACCCAACCTCGAATTGTTCCAGCCTGATCTGCTGTTGCACTAGGTAATGGTGTTGTTTGAACTGGACCTACAGCAATATATTGGTTCTTATCATTCTTTTGACGGTTCTGCCAACCAATCACTTTGGAATTCGCAGTTCCAGATTCAAATACAGGTGACCAGAAAGCTGAACCATTTTGAATAATTGGCGTAGCTCTGCCTTTGTAATACTGACGGTTATCAACAGATTGTTGTGTTGCCCTATTCCAACCATGTGTCACGTTAAAATCATAATAATCGTCATAACTTATATTCCAATCAACACGTAGACTATCATCTGGACGCCAAGCCAATGCACCATAAAATGCATTAAAATTATTTTTCACATTGTCATAATAATCATCAGTTTTTTGTGCTGTTGCACTGACACGAAATGCAAGTTCTTTAGAGATCGGAGCGGTATGATCAATACTGACAGAAAAATTAGGCTCTGTACCTTTTCCTGCATAGATTGAGCCGACTGAGCCTGAAATCGTTGTCTCTGCTTTATTAAAGTCAGGTTTTTTAGTGAGATAATTAATATATCCACCTGAACCCGAAGTCGGTGCAAAAATCACTCCCGTCGGTCCTGCCACAATATCAGCAGCTTCATATGCATTTAAATTGGTCGGATGACGGGTACTATAAATTCTTTGGCTATCTTGAAAGACTTCTGAATTTTGCCCCCGTATCTGTGGTGCGAAATTGGCATTTTGTCCCCCACCTCGGGTAATACTTGGCGCATATTTAACAAGATCATCTGCACTACGGATCACATCTTCACGAAATTGTTGTTCCGATACTTGGGACACTACACGAGGTGTGTCTAATACTGAGCTATCCGTTCCATAGATTGAAGTCACTTTACGTTTAGGAACAACAGTTAGTTTTTTATTTGCACCAGTCACCACAACATCTGTCAAAGTAATCACATCACTTTCAGTATCTGCCAATGTATTTTGGGTTTCTTCGGCAAAAACATATATGGGTAAAGATGCCCCCGAAAATGCTAAGGCAATCACTAGAGGTTTTAATTGAAAAGGCTGCTTCATATCATACTCAGTAAAGTAAATTTACAGTACGTTACGCAAGCCCTATGCCAATCATTAAACAGCCTCAAAACAACACCCAAGATATTGATTTAATAGTTTTTAATTTTTATATATTTAAATATCAATTTTATAAATGTTTACTTTTTCAACAGATTTGTTGAAATAAAGACAGTAAACAAAAACCACAATAAAATAAGATACTGATAAATATAAATAAATTATTGGCATTTATTCTGCAAGTCCATAAAGATGATTATCCAATATGAGTATTTATAATGACAAGTCGATCAATTCTATTGTCACGTCGAAAGTTTTTAGCACAAAGTCTTACCGCAGTAGGTGGTGTATCTTTAATAGGGAGCTTGTCTGGTTGCGATCAATCACCACAAACGGGTATTGAAGTACAGAGCCCATCTTCACTCACTCCCAAACATGGTGGAACGATTCGATTGGGTCTAATTGGTGGACAACAGTCAGGCAGTTTAGATCCACATCTGTCAACTTCAAGCGCAGGAATTACCCGAGGTTTTGCCATATATAACAAGCTATGGGAATGGGATGAAAATATGCTCCCACGTCTTGCCTTGGCTGAATTTGCTGAACCCAATCATCATGCGAGTGAATGGACCATTCGTCTACGTAAAGGTCTAGAATTCCATCACAGTAAAACAATTACTGCTGATGATGTGATTTTCTCAGTAAAACGTTTAACGGACCCAAAACTTGCTTCACCGTTTCGAAATCTGGTGCAATGGATTGATCGGGATCGCATTCAAAAATTAGATGAATATACCGTTCGAATTCCCTTTAACAATTCAATTGCCGGTTTCGTTGCACTGCCTGAAACTTGGGTGAATTTTGGTGGAATTGTCCCTATCGACTTTGATCCAATCCATAATCCAGTCGGTGCAGGACCTTATAAAGTCAAACAGTTTATTCCTGGTCAACGTTCTGTCTTCACCCGTTTTGAAAACTATTTTAAAGCCGATCAACCTTACGCAGACAATTTTGAAGTGATTGATTTTAAAGATCAAGTCTCGCGTTTAAATGCCTTATTGGCAGGACAAATTGATGTCGCCAATGCCATTTCACCTGAATACATTAAAATTCTGGAGCAGGCGAAACATATTCAAACTATTCGCTCTGAAACCAATACCCATAATGGTTTTGACTTTAATACACAACAAGCCCCTTTTAATGATCCTAAAGTCCGTCAGGCATTTCGTTTAATTGCCAATCGTGAGGAGCTTGTACAACGTGGGTTAAATGGTCAGGGACGTATCGCCAATGATCTCTACTCACCACAGGACCCTGCTTTTCTTAACCTCCCCCAACGTCAGCAAAATATTGAGGAAGCAAAAAAATTATTGGCACAAGCTGGTTTTAAAGATGGTTTAAGTGTTGAACTTGTTGCACTAGCTGGCAGCGCTCAGCCTGCACTGATCTTTGCAGAACAAGCAAAACATGCCAATGTGAATATACGAGTCAAACAAGTCGATGCTGCAACATTTAATGGGTCAGACCGCAATAAATGGCAATTGTCGAGTAACGCAACCAATGTCGGTACACCTTATTTATCTACTGCTGTTGTCAATGATGCACCGATTTCAACAACCAATAAAATCAATTTTAAAGATCCTGAATATAGTGAGTTGTTTTATAAGGCGCTTGCCGAACCAGATTTAACAAAGCGAAAAGTGTATTTGATCCAAGCACAGAAAATTCAACATGAACGTGGTGGAATGCTGATCTGGGGATTTAGCCATACCATTGATGCAGCAACCAAAAATATTGGAGGCTTAGCGCCAGAACATACTATTTTCCCAACATGGCGTTTTGAGAAATTATGGAAGGCTTAAGTACATCCGTTTAACTTTGCTTCCCCTCTTTATAGAGGGGATTTTTATTCTGTCAGCAGAATAAATTAAAGAAGCTGCCGAAGCAGCTATTTAAGATACGACTAGAATTATTGAGGAACAGTGATCACCGATAATTTATCTACACCAACTCGTTCAATACTTGCCAATAATTTTGCCACAGTTCCATACGGAACAGTTTCATCCGCATTCAGGTTCAAAGCCAGCTTCGGGTTACTACTCTTACGTGACTGAATTTCTTGTTCAAAACTTGCAAGCGACACTTTGTCCTTATCCAAAAATATCTCACCCTGTGGATTGACACTAATCACGACAGCTTTATTCTGATCAGTGGACTGAGTCGGTGCGGCCTTAGGTAGATTGACTTTTACCGTATTGGTCAGCAAAGGTGCTGTGACGATAAACACGATGAGCAAAACCAACATCACATCCACCAACGGTGTAATGTTGATTTCACTAACCACATCATCATCTTGAGAGGTAGAAATTGCCATTATGCAAATACTCCTTTCTCTTTCACTTCTTTTGTTGAAGCATCATTCAGAATCGTACTGTCTGCTGGATTTTTGGTTTTAGCTGTCGGCAATTGAAAACCAGCCTTTTGATTTAAACTGACAAAATCTGTTGCAAAATCATCCAAGTCTGCACCAATCGCTTTGACTTTACGTACAAAGTAGTTATATGCAAGCACAGCAGGTACAGCAACGGCGATACCAATTCCTGTTGCAATCAATGCTTCACCAATCGGTCCAGCAACGACATCCATACTTGCGTTACCTGAATGGGCAATCGCCTGTAATGCATGAATGATCCCAAATACTGTCCCAAACAAACCAATAAAAGGTGCATTGTTACCAATAGACGCCAATAGCGCTGAACCTTTCTCCAATTGACGACGCTCAGTTAAAATTTGTTTGCGTAAGTGACGTTCCAGTAAGTCCTGACGGCTCCAACTATTTTGCAAGTCATGATGTGTTTTTTCATCTGCTTCAATTAGAGTTTTAAAACCTGCATTTGCAACACGTGCTGCTGGTCCTTCACCCGATTCAGATTTAATTAGGGCATCAGATAAATTTTTTGCTTTCCAAAATTCTTCTACGAAGCGTTTATCTTGTTTTGCTGCTCTTTGAGTCTGAACTACTTTAATTACAATCAGTGCCCAAGTCACAATAGAGAAAGCAACCAATAACCAAATGGTGCCATCATGGATCAACGAATTAATGTCAGTCATGTAAATATCCTCTTAATCTATAAGTTTAAATTTATTTCGGTAATTGATAATGAATGGGAACATCGACCCAACCTTCTACAGGTGTTTTACCTTTTAAAGCGGGTGAAAACTTCCATTGCTTTACTGTTCTCACAGCAGCGCTATCTAAAAGTTTTTTGCCACTACTTTGCTTAACACTGACGGTATCAGGGCTACCATTTGCCAATACTTTGACTCTTAAAATCACGGAACCTTCCCAACCACGTTCGAGTGCTTGTTCTGGATATTCGGGTGCAGGATTACTCAGATAACCTGCATATCCTTTCGCTTCAGTCACGGGTAAGTTGTCATCGACCGGCTTCACAGGTTCAACTACTTTCTGTACGGGTGCGGGTGCTACCTCTTTGGTCACGACAGCCTCTTCAACTTTTTTCGGTGTTGGCTGAGTGACTGTTTTTGCGACTGGTTTAGGTTGCTCCACCGTTTTCTGTACAGGTTTGGGTTGTTCGACCTGCTTAGAAATTGGTTTTGGCTTTTGCACAACCGGTGGAATTTTAGGTTTCTCTGTGACAGGAGGAATTTTAGGTTCAATCACTTTGGGTGGTTCTTCAGGTTTTACAATTTCAATCACCACAAGTTCTGGCTTATGAATGTCCAAAGTCGGTGTAGGCAAGTGTTTTGCGATATACCAAATTCCTAAATGCGCAGAAGCAACTGCAATAATCGCAATCAACACTTTATTCAAGCGAGGTGGTGATGGCTGGGTAAGCTCCAAGGAATGCTGTGTAAACGGATCTGCTATGTTGTTTGAACTAGCTTCAGGTGCATATTGTTCAAATAACAGCGCCCGTTTATGCGAGTTAAATATTAGTTCACTCATAGGGTTTTAAACGAAAAATAAAATATTGAATAAAAAATTGCACAAGTCGTGCCAACAAAATAAGTATTTGATTTATAGATTTTTAATAGATGTTTTTTTAAATTTTCTATATTTAATATGTTGGTTTTCAGACAGTGTTATGCTGTTCAAACAACAAGATCCCTTTGATATCTCAAAGGGATCTAAATTTATTATTTTAATTTATATCCAACCAGTGGTATGACCTCTTCTGCTACCCGATAGGCTTCTTCCAAATGAGGGTTACTGGCTAAGATGAAATGACCAACACCAATATCAATATATTCTTGCAAACGCTCTGCAACCTGTTCATAGCTACCTACTAAAATACAGTTAGGTCCGCCACGTACATTGGACATACCCGCCCAAACATTTGGACTTACAAATAAGTCTTCGAAACGATTGCCCTGTGCCAAAGCCTGTTGACGTTTTGCACCAACCGACTCTGTATCTTTTCGTTCAAATGCATGACCATCAACAGTAATAGTTTCATACATCTGTTTAAGCTCCTGAAAAGCTTGCTCTTGTGTAGGCCGTGCCAGTATATCAATACGCATACCAAATTTAACTTTACGATCAGGCGAGTTTTGTTCAAAAAATGCTAGCGCCTGTTCAATGACTTTTTTCTGCTGCTCAACAGGTTCACCCCAAGTTAGGTGAATATCAGCATGACGTCCTGCGACTTGTAAGGCGGCATCACTCGCACCAGCCAACCATAACCGAGGTACATCATATTGATTCATTGGGTATCTCAACCCACCCTGCTCAACATGAAAAAACTTGCCATCATAGTCAAATGGAGCATGATGTGAATAACCTTTTACAAACTCCAAAAACTCGTTGGTCCGTGCATAGCGCTGGTCATGTTCAATAAAATCACCGTAAGCACGTTGCTGCGCACCGCCTCCACCTGAAATGACATTCCACTCTACTCGCCCCTGACTTAACCGCTGTAAACTGGCAGCCATTTGGCTGGCATAGGCTGGATGAATAAACCACGGCTGAATCGCTATCAACAGTCGAAGTCGTTTGGTTTCCCTTGCTAATGCTGAAGCCAATACCCAAGGCTCTTCAGTATGAGGAAAAGCGGGAATCAATGCGCCATGGAAGCCAACAATATCAGCCGCTTTTGCCACTTGTTGTACATAATCATAGTAGGCAAACAAATGATCTTCATGTTGCGGTGCTACGCGTTGTGGAGATTGAATTGCTGGATTTAACTGATTCCATTCACCACGAGTATGTAACTGATGTGCTCGACGACCATCCCCATGAACAGGAATTCTCCATAAAAACTCAACTAACATAATAGTTCTCAATAATTAAACATTTCACGACATCGTGTTCGTTAGCTATGTCATGAGCAGAAATCATGCCGCTTTTTATTCGATAATTTTTTAACATATATTATTGTTTTATTTTAACTTTATAAAAACATACTAAAACGTGGTGTTGAAATTTCAACACTTCTATACATTTAAATGTCTGTTTCACAGCATAGATTACTGACTCAATAACAATAATCCGCATAAAAAATAATAAATAATTGATTTTTATATTTTAATTATTTTGGCTTAGTTCTTGCTCTATTCCTCTATATTTTTTAATTCTTATGACGATATGCGTATTCTTCCTAGCTTATTTTTAAGTTTTAGTCTTTTAGGACTAGTCGCTTGCGATGCAAAACAAAACCAACAAGCATCTGAGAGTAAATCATCTCAGCAGCAGTTGCGTATTGCTGTCGTAGCAAATGGAACATCAGGTAATCTGGACTTTATTGGCGTACCACAACTCATCTCTCAAGACCCTATTTTTCTCAAGACCTTAAAGCAACAACATATTGAGTTGAAATGGGAGCCAGTAACAACTGCTGCTGTAGCGACTTTAGTGAATGAAAGTTTCCTGAACAATAAAATTGATTTTGCTTTTTATGGCAACTTACCAGCTGTCGTACTAAATGCAACTGGGGTAAGAACACAAATTGTTGTGCCTGGGGGGATTGGTAATAATGTCTATCTGATTGTGCCACCTGATTCACAGGTAAAAAGTATTGAAGATTTAAAGGGTAAAAAAATTGCTTTACATCGTGGCCGTCCTTGGGAAATCAATTTTGGTCAACTTATACAAAGCAAAGGTTTCAACCTCAAAGACTTTCAAATTATTAACCTCAACCCTCAAGCAGGTGCAGCAGCTTTATCTGCAAAAAGTGTGGATGCATTTTTTACTTTAAGTGATGCGCTAACTTTACAAGACCGCCATCTTGGTAAAATTATCTGGTCATCTCAATCCTTGCCAGCTGACTGGAAAATGCGTGCAGAATTATGGGGACGTAAAAACTATATTGAACAATACCCTGAGACCACTCAGTTACTTGCTGACGCAACAGTTAGAGCAATGAACTGGATATCCCTACACAAAGATGAATTTCAGCAAAGTCAAACCAAGTTCGGTCAACCTTTAGATGTGATTCAACGAGAAAGTCAGAATAGTGCAAGTACATGGCAACAGGATTGGTCACCTGAATATAAAGTTGATTTCCTTAAACAGCACTATGCCAAAGTCATTGACCATGCTGTGAAAAACCAGTTGATTCAAACGCCGTTAAAAGCAGATGAGCTGTTAAATCCAAAATTTGCCGAGCAAGCAATTCAAAATTTACATGTAAACGATCAGCAGAAGAAACAGGGAGACTAAGCGATGAAAACGCTCGTGAATCCCCCACTTGAAAAGAATATCGTTGTGAATAGACTGCCGTTATGGAGGAGGATTTCCACTGAGCAGTTGTATGGGTTGCTCTCGCTGATTTCCCCCTTATTGGCTTTACTTACTTGGCAATTTATTTGCTCTTTACAAATTTTTCCAACTCAAATTCTGGTGCCACCCGAGACAGTCTGGAATACATTTATTAGTTTATTGCAAAGTGGTGAACTACAACTGCATTTAAAGGATAGTCTTGCTCGATTATTTTTTGGATTTTCTATTGCAGCACTCAGTGCCATTGCTTTTGGAGTTGCCTATGCTTCAATCACCACATTCCGTAATTACACTTATATCTTATTTAATCTGCTTTACCAGATTCCGATCTTTGTTCTTATTCCTATTTTTATTCTCATTTTTGGGATTGGCGAACTGTTTAAAATTTTACTTATTATCAAAGCATGTTTTTTCCCAATTGCTTTGGCAACAGCAGATGCAGTGAAAAATATTCCTAAACAATATATTGAACTCGGTCAAATCTACAAACTTAAAACGCGAGCGTGGCTTAGGTACATCGTCATCCCATCAACATTGCCACCCTTGATCAGTGGACTACGAATTGCATTAGGCCGAGCATGGTTGATTTTAGTTACCGTTGAATTACTTGCAGCGGGTACTGGCATTGGTCAGATGATGGAGCTTGGACGGCAAATGCTTCGTCTGGATGTAGTGATGGTCGGAGTATTTATCACAGGCATGATTGGTTTTAGCCTCGATAAACTTTTACGTTTGATCGAACAACGCTTTATATCACCTGCGCTCAGTTCAAGGGGGAAATAATGTCGTCACTATCTCTTAGTTTGAAAGGTGCATTGCAACAGCCTGTGGTCCTATTACAAGGTCTCGTACTTCCAGTAATATTACTAGCGTTATGGCAATACAACTCTGGACTAGGCTCTAGCCATGCCTATGCCTTTGTCCCTTTACAGAATATATATTCTGCTTCTCTTCAACTTCTAGAAACAGGTGAATTGTGGGTGAATACATGGGGTAGTCTGAAGAAAGCGGGATTAGGCTTTTTAATAGGTTCAACAGCTGGACTAATTTTAGGCGCCTTACTCGCCTATTCAAAAGTTTTTAATGCGCTCGTTTCGCCACTGTTTAACAGTGTCCGACAAGTTCCACTGCTCGGTTTAACCCCATTAATTGCTTTATGGTTTGGCAATGGTGAAGAAGCCAAGATTTTTATTATTGCACTGGCTTCTTTTTTCCCCATGGTTATTAATACCTTTCAAGGACTCAGCCACTATGATGAAAAATATAGTGAAGTCGCACGAATCTATCAGTTTTCATTTTGGCGTGAATTTAAAAGAATCCGCTTGCCACAAGCCTTGCCACATATTTTAACGGGGTTGAATTTAGCGGTACCTTTTACTTGGATCACCACCACAGCAAGTGAGTTGCTATTCAATGCAGGCGCAGGCTTGGGCAATCTCATGATGAAAGCTGAAATTAATGCCGAAATGGACATCCTATTGGTGTGTGCAATGACCGTTACGATGAGCGGTATTTTTATGACCGCATGTCTCCACTTCATTTCAAAACATCTGCTGCAATGGCGAGCTTAGTCACCTCTAATTTAAAAATACAATCAGGATTTCAACATGTCTTTTCCTTTACTCTCGATTAAAAAACTCAATAAATCATTTCAACGTGATCAAAACAACTTAACTGTTTTAGACGGTATTCATCTCGACATTGAGCAAGGCGAATTTATCTCCATTGTCGGCAGCAGTGGTTGTGGAAAATCAACTCTACTCCGTCTAATTGCAGGACTAGACCCAGACTATCAAGGTGAAATTTTACTTAATAAAATTCCTATCCAAGGGACAGATTTAAAACGAGGATTAATTTTTCAGGAACATTGCTTACTGCCTTGGCTCACCGTTTCCGAAAATATCCATTTGGCACTGGAAGAAACGGGGTTAACCCGTTCAGAAAAAAATACCCGTGTGAAAGAGCATCTCGAAATTGTGGGACTGACTGGATTCGAGCATGCTTATCCTCATGAATTGTCTGGCGGTATGGCGCAGCGGGTTGCCATTGCACGAGGGTTGGTCAATAAACCTGATATTTTACTTTTAGATGAACCGTTTGGTGCTTTGGATGCCATGACCCGAAGTCATTTACAGGCTGAACTGCAACGTATCTGGCAACATGAAAAAATCACCATGATTCTTGTGACGCACGATATTGAAGAAGCCGTCTATCTAGGAGATCGTGTGATTGTGATGTCAGCTCGACCAGGGAAAATCAAGGAAATTATACCTATTCCTTTACCTCATCCAAGGCACAAGGACAGTGAAAGCTTATTCAATTTCCGTAATCAAGCACTTCATCTACTGGATCACACCGCATAATTAAATCGAATATTGATCGATATTAATATGATTTAGAAAATAGACGATGTCGTGATATTAATAGTCTTTATCATATATTATTTAGGAGCTTTACCATGGGTTTATCTATTTGGCATATTCTATTATTTGCCGTTATCGTTATTTTATTATTTGGCACTTCAAAGCTAAAAAATCTAGGAAAAGATTTGGGTGGTGCAATTAAAGATTTTAAAGACTCTGTTAATTCTGACGATCCAAAATTAATACAGAATCAACAATACAAAGATATTCATCCTTTAGAATCAGATAGTGAGAAGCAGACCAAATTATAAGTGATATATTGCTATGTTTAATATCAGTTTTGGGGAACTATTTGCTTTTAGCATTATTGCCCTCATCATTTTAGGGCCTGAAAAGCTTCCTCAAACATTAAGAACGGTACTATTTAAATATAGAGCAATTAAAAACCACCTCAATAAAATCCAGAATGATCTGGAAAATGAACTGGAATTGATTGAACTCAAAAGAATCATGCAAGAAGAGCTGCAAAAAATAAAACAAAATGAAGAACAGCTCAAACAACAACTCACGCTCATGCAACAAGAAATTGAAAATGTGCAATCAACTGTTTCCTTGGAACAAACAACCAAAGCACCGTACACCAAGGATTATGTCTATATCCAATCACATGACAAGTTAAGGACGCCATTTTTAACTCGTTTTAAAGTAATCCATAAATTCGATGAGGATCAAGCCGCATGACTGAACATCTTGTCCGTGAAAACCTCACTGAAATGAAATATAGCGAGCACCTGAAAGAGTTAAGAAAGCGTTTGATCTATAGCATTTGTGCGGTTGTTGCTATTTTTTTAATGCTTCTTCCGCTTGCCCAACAAAACTACCATGTTCTTGCCCGACCATTAATTTCATTGCTACCAGTTAACTCAACCATGATTGCAGCGGATGTTATGGGTACATTTTTAGCTCCGTTCAAACTGAATATTTATCTGGCAATTCTAGTGAGTATTCCCTTTATCCTGTATCAGTTTTGGCAATTTATTGCTCCTGCACTCTACCAAAACGAGAAAAGATTTGGTGTCGCTCTAGCCCTTTCTAGTATTTTTTTATTTTATCTCGGTCTCTTGTTTGCTTATGGCCTGATCTTACCCTTGGCGTTAAAGTTCTTTGTATTGGCTTCTCCTGAAAATGTATTGCCGATGACGGATATCAATAGCTATCTGGATTTCTGTTTAAAGCTTTTTCTTGCTTTTGGTCTGGCATTTCAAATTCCAGTATTAACTTATATTCTTATTTTTATTGGAATTTTATCTATTCAACAATTAGAAGAACATCGTAAACACATCATTGTGTTCTTCTTTTTTATTGCAATGTTCATTACCCCTCCAGATGTGTTTAGTATGCTTGCTCTTGCCATCCCGATGTGGCTATTATTTGAATTAGGCTTATGGATCACTAAATTAACAACAATAAAAAAAGAACATCCATAGGTCAAAGATGGATGTTCTTAAAATAGAATATTTTTTCTATGCAATTTCATTTTCATTCTTATTGGGTAATAAATTATATCGAGACAAAAGGTTACGCAAAACATTGCGCGAAAGACCTAGCATTTTTGCAGTCTTGACCTGATTATTCCAACAACTTGAAAATGCCGTATTCACAATCTTATCTTCAATAATATGCCAAGCTTCCCCATCATATTCCTGAAATAAACGCTTCAGGATATCTTCAAACTCCTGAATTAAATCATTATCAGGTAATGCTGCTGACCCACCTTCTTCTGAAAAACGCAGATGTTCAATATCAATCGTTTTACCACTGCTCATCAGCAAAGCATAATGGATATTGTTTTCCAATTCGCGAATGTTCCCTGGCCAACTATAATTGAGGAGTGCATTTCTTGCTCTATCACTAATATTTGGCTTGGTGGTAATCAGCTTCTGAGAATACGAATTTAAGAAAAAATCAACTAAAGGTAAAATATCGCCTTTACGTTCCCGTAATGGCAAAATATTCAATACCACGACATTCAAACGGTAGTATAAATCGAGTCTAAACTTGTTTTCAGCCACCGCCTTACGCAAATCTACATGCGTACCAGATAGAATACGTACGTCGATTGGAATTGGTTTACGACCGCCTACCCGCATCACTTCTTTTTCTTGTAGTACACGTAATAGCTTGACTTGTAGAGACAATGGCAACTCCCCCACCTCGTCCAAGAACAAGGTGCCACCATCTGCTGTTTCAAAAATACCAGCACGTGTCTTATGTGCTCCAGTAAAAGCACCTGCTTCATAGCCAAATAATTCAGACTCCGCTAAGGTTTCAACCAGAGCACCACAGTTCACCGCAAGAAAAGGTTTGTTTTTACGGTCACTTTTCAAATGAATTTCGCGTGCAATCAACTCTTTACCTGTGCCCGACTCACCTTGAATGATAACACTGGCAGAGCTTGGGGCAATGGTTTCAACTTGATTTAACAATTTACGGGAGTTTTGATCTGAGAAAATAATTGCTTTTGCTCGAATTGGTTTTACTGGTACTCCGTTATCAGGCAAAGTAATTACTTTATAATCATTATCCAAATAGGATTTCATAATTAATCCTTTAAATAGATTAGGATGATATTAAAATAGAATAGTACAATTCAATTACAAAACTGATAAATAATAATTATAGATAATTAATCCATAATTTAAATATTTATTACTTTAAAAAATCAAAATTATAACTTTATTAAAAATATAATTCTCATTTTATGAAATGTTGATTTCCAAGCATAATAAAAATACTTTTGATCAAATATAGACACCTGATTAAAATACTATTCCCTAATCACTTATTTTATATAAGTTTAAACTTGGCATTTAATTTGCTCATTGGTTTAAAAATCCACGAAGTAGGTTTAATAATGAGCATCGAATTTGTTGGTATGGTTTTCCCTAATCAATGGTCAGAAACCAAAGGTACACGTATTGGTCATAAAATAGACCTCGACTATCTACGTTATCATGCACGGGCACATGAATATGCGGGTTTTGATAAAGTTTTAATTGCCAGCGGACCAAGTAGCCCTGACAGTGCACAAATCGCAGCTTATCTGGCACAGCATACAGAGCGACTCGGGTTTATGATTGCCCATCGTCCTGCACTTGTAACACCAAATCTGGCTGCACGTTCTTTTGCGACACTTGACCATACTACAGGTGGTGGAAGAATCCGTTTACATGCAATTACGGGAATTACAGCTGAGCCTCAAGAAGGTGATTATATTGTCGATAAAATTCAACGTTACGAACGAACTGGTGAATATCTAGATATTATTCAGAAGCTCTGGCAAAGTGATCAACCTGTTAGTTATGAAGGTAAGTACTTTAAGTTAGAAAATGCTTTCTGTCCGTTAAAGCCAGTCAATGGAACAATCCCGATTTCATTCGGTGGCTCATCCGATATTGCTTATGATATTGCAGTCCGCCATGCAGACCTTTATTCGCTTTGGGGGGAACCACTGGCTGGTGTAAAAGATCAAATTACAAAATTAAAGCTCGCAGCAGAACAAGCCAATAAACCGCAGCCCCCTGTGAGCTTATCCGTACGTCTTATTATTGGTCCAACTGAAGAACTTGCTTGGCAGCGTGCAGCACAGATTCTTACAGATATTCAAAACAATCCAACTTTTCAAAATAATGGAACTTTGTCAGGACACAAAATCAAGGGGATTGGTTCACAACGCTTATTGGCAGCAGCGCAACAAGGTGATCGACATGATCGTGCCTTATGGATGCCCACAGCAACTGCTGTAGGGGCTTATGGTGATACCACTGCCTTAGTTGGTACACCAGACACCATTATTGCTGCATTACTCGATTATGTAGATTTAGGTGTTACCACCTTTTTAAATCGAGGCTACGATCCTATCTATGATACAGTCGATTATGGTCGCTATATCATCCCTGCTGTACGTGAAGAGGCTACAAAAAGATTAAAGCGTATCGCTTAAACATTTAAAGTATAAAGTCGCGCTTCAATATCTTTGAAGAGCGACTTTTTAAAATAAAGATTTTCTTCAGTACGAAAATATTTAAGTCATCTTTTATTGCAAGTCAGGCTTGCAAATAGCCTGAATTTTCTCTCCTGCAATCACCTTTTTAGCAAAGGGAATTGAATCTTTTAAAGAGGCATTTACCGTTTCACTATGACCTAAACCATGATAAAGATGTCCTTCAACTACAGTTCCTGCTTTACATGCATCTGCAACAAGTTTCATCTGATTACGAGCATCTGGTGTAACATCATTTGCTCCAGTACCTATAAATAACGGATGATTAATTTTTAAGGTTGGATAATACCCATAAGCATTAGATTGTTGCTCGAGTGCTTCTTTGTAATATGCAGGGATATTTGGCTTATACGCTTTTGCTGGAGATAAGCCAGAAGATTGAATATCAGACATAAAACCCACTAAACAGGCATTTTGTCCTTGTTCCACCAACAGCAATGCTTCTGGTGTAAAAATATCTTCTGCTTTAATTGCAGGGTTTAAGCTTTGAGCAACTAAAAAACTATAAATTCCATAAGCCAATGAAGGACTCACTTCATATGGATTTAACTTCAGATCATTTTCAGCGGCTGTTGCTTGTGGATCTTTATAAATCACACCTGTACCAATTGAACCTTTAATATTCAGATCAGGTGCGTAAGTCGCTGAATAGGATGAGGCAGCAACTGCACCTGCCCCTCCTTGGGATTGACCAACGATCACAAACTTGTTTGCCAATGGAAGCTTGGTTTTTAAAGCCGCTCGTCCACTGTCTAAAATACTATATGCCAACATCGGATTATTGATGAGTAGATGTGGACCTGCTACCCCTAATCCTTCGTAATCAGTTGCAACGACTGCAAAACCTTCGCTCAACCAGCGATTTAAATATTTAACATCCCGATAAGAACGACCATTCCAAGACGGTGCACAACTATCCGCTAGCCCTACAGTTCCATGCGCCCATAAAACTACAGGCCATCCACCTACAGGCGCTTTACCTTTGGGAATATGAACTGTACCAGATACTACAATCGGTGTTTTACTGTCTTTTCCACTTCTAGAACTATAGAGAACTCGTATTGCCTCACTTGCGTTATCCAATGCAATATATGGGGTGGTTATAAGTTCAGAACGTAATAACTCCCCAGGTTTTGTAGGAATACTTTTATTCCATGTATAAAACTCAGATACGCGACCATCACCATATTTTTCTTGAGCTTGTAACGCTGTTTTGGCCTGTAACTGTGTTGTAGATAAAATAACTGTACTACTGAGCACACTTAAACCAAAAACACTAAACCACTGATTAAATTTCATAAATATCTCTTATTTTAAATTGATTGAACAAGTATTTGGAATGGCTTGATCACTTAAAGCCAACTGAGCAAATGGGATGGCATCTTTTAGCGAACGAGGAACAGCCTCACTATGACCAAGACCATGATATAAATGGGCTTGTACTTGAGTTCCTGCTGCACATACATCTTTAACAAGTTGCATTTGATTACGAGCATCAGGCGTACGATCATCCACCCCTGTACCAATAAATACTGGATGACTAATTTTTAAGGTTGGATAGGCACTATACTGCTGATCAAATTTAGCCAGAAGCTTTTGATATTTCTCAGAAGGCTCTGCCAAGAGAGCATCATTGAAACTTAACTTTTCAAAACTTACGTCAGCGAAAATATCTGCTGCGCATTGCGCTCGTGAATGCTCAACCAAGTCAATCGCCTTAGGAGTAAATACATCCGCTGCTGTTAAACTTGGGTCATATTGTTGTAAAACATGAAAACCCAGTATTTGGTATGCTAAGGCTGGATTAGGAACATTACGATTGGTAATATTTAATGTTGGTCGGTCCGCTTGCTTGGGTTTATAAATCACACCTGTCGCAATAGTTCCTTTAATATTTAAATCGGGTGCATAAGTCGCGGAATACGATGCTGCACCGAATGCTGCTGCACCACCTTGAGATTGACCTGCAATAATTATTCGATTAGAAATATTATGCTTTGCTTGCAATGCTGCTCGAGCACTATCCAAAATATTAAACGAAAGCTGTGGTACGTTAATTAACAAATGTGGCCCAGCTACGCCAAGTCCCTGATAGTCAGGCTCAACTATGGCGTACCCCTGTTTGAGCCATTGGTTTAAATAATGCGCATTGCGATAAACTCTCCCCGTCCAAGAAGGTGCACACTGATCTGCCAATCCAACTGTGCCGTGTCCCCAAACTAGAAGTGGCCAGCCACCTTTTGGAACTTCACCTTTTGGAATGAATAATGAACCCGAAACAATAGTCGGAGATTTACTGTCTAGCCCATTGGTTGAACTAAACAATATTCGGTATTGATCAGAGGCTTCTTTTAGACGAATTCCTTCATTTAAAGGCTCTGTTCGCAATAAAAGTCCTGGTTGAGTTGGTATTTTTTCATTCCACTCATAAAAATTAGACAGTTTTTTATCGCCATACAAAGGGTTAGATTTGTATTCAATAACAGGAGAATTTGCAAAACTACTCTGCAAATCCAGCAGCAGATAAAGTGAACTTGCAACAAGCATTTTAAGTTTCATATTGATTCCCTATCTTAAAAGTCATAACTAATACGACCAAACAAATAGGTGCCAAAAGAACCTTCTGGTGCATTAAAGCTGTATTTCACTACGCCATATGGATCTTGAGAAATTGTACGGTCCGGATGACTATTAAATAAGTTCACTGCACCGACATTAAGTTTTAAACCTTTCACAAATTGGTCAGCATTATACCCAATATCCAAATCAATCACCCATTGCGGATCAAATGTTTGATCTAAGTTTGGATTGGTATTATTTTGAATGGTCCATTTGTCATAACGGCGTAAGTTTGTATTGACACTCCACGCGTTTTTCTCCCAATTTGTACCTAGAGTTAATTTATTTTTAGGTGCTGCAGATTCAATTAGACTTTGAGTATTACGACCAGCAATAGCATTGGATGAAATCACATCACCTTTAGAGGTAATGGCATCTCGTGCTTTCGTAATTTCATTATCATTGGTTGCAAAGCCGAGGTTTAGCCTCAAATTCCCATAATCATTTAAATCTAAATCATGCTTCGCAGTAATTTCTAAACCACGAGTTCGAGTGTCTAAGAGGTTATTAAAAAACGCGACATTATTAATATTGGCGTAAGGAGTTCCTGCAAAAGCATTGGTAATTAAGCTACCTGAAATATTATCAGAAAGTAAAATACGGTCTTTGATATCAATCTGATAAACATCTAAAGTGACAGCCGTTTTAGCAATAGGTTCCCAAACAAAGCCTAAAGAGAAGTTGGTCGACTTTTCAGGCTTTATTTTATTACCGCCAACCAATTGTGCTGCTTCACTACCTGCAACTAAAGTACGCTGCTGGACATCCCGCCAAATGCCATCTGAGCCTTGGACAGTTTGCACACTATAAGTTGAATAGCCTAATTGTGCTAAGGATGGTGCACGATATCCAGTACTTGCAGAACCACGAATACTAAATTGAGGGTCAAAATTATATTTTAGTGTGAGTTTTCCATTGGTGGTGCTACCAAAATCTGAATAGTGTTCAGATCGCAAAGCAACACCCGCATTTAAATCTTGAATAAGATCAGCTTCTAAATCGAGATATGCACCATACACATCACGACTAATACTTCGTACATCTTGGTCAGTGATACCTGCATAAATTTCAGGTGCATTCGCAGCATCATAGTAAGGACCACGAGTATAAGCGACTCGATCACCAGCCTGCTGTTTATACTGCTCCCAACGATATAAAGCCCCTGTCGATACTGTCAATGGACTATATAACCATGACACAGTGAAATCACGACTATAATCTGCGCCCGTATTTAATTGAGAAAATACATTATTGCCCAAATCATACTTTGTTGGGGAAGTTAAACCATAACTTGGATTAAAACCATTTCCTTGTTCAGTACTCACCTTGTTGTTGCCATAAGTTGCAAAAACATCTAGTTTTCCTGTTTTTTGAGTTCCATTTTTCGCCCCTACTGTGATCGAAAAATCATCTACATTCACCAAACTTTCGGTAATACGCCCATCTGGATATATTTCTTTAAAATACGGGGATCTATTGATTGCGGCAGTAGAAGATGGAGGTTCATAGAAATTTTCACCTATTGTTTCACGGTACCCATAAGTACCAAAACTATAGAGTGCGAGCGTTTCTTTCAGTGGTAAATCTGCATTAAAACTTAGATTAACTTGATTTTTAAGTTCTGGAGTACCAAATTTCCAATTGCGATAAGGCGTATCATTTTCAGTATATTGGTGATTTGGATTGCTCGAACTATTATAAAAAACCCGATTATCAGGCAACGTGTTATTTGCGGATTCACGGGTTCCTGCATCAAAAGCCAAAGTTAGTGAGCCATCATTTGGTAAAGCAAAACCCTTCCAGGCTGAAATTTTATGTTGTTCACCATCACCTTGTGTAAAACCACCACCTTGATAATTTACATTACCGCCAGAATCCTTAGCCCTTAAAATAATATTGACCACACCTGCAACGGCATCCGAACCGAATTGGGCTGCGGCACCATCACGTAAAATTTCGACACGTTCTACCGCACTAATTGGTATTAAACTTAAATCCACACCAGCCGCACCACGTCCACCTGCATAAGATTGCCGAGTAAAATACGCAGATGTATGACGACGTTTACCATTAATCAGTACTAGTGTCTGATCAGAAGTTAAACCTCTTAAAGCAATACCTGGTGCAACTGCAGCACCAAATCCACCTGCAGGTGACGTTGGTAAAGATACCGATGGAGAAATTTTGGCAAGTGCTCTTGATAAATCATCCTCACCTGTCGACAACAAAGCTTGAGGCGAAATAATATCAACAGGTGCAGGCGCATCTAATGAACTTTTTACTGCACGGCGAGAACCTGTTACAACAACGGACTCTAAAGTAATTGCATCAGTATCAACAGAATATTTATTTTCAGAATCTTCATTTGCCAATGCAATAGAGCTTGCCAATGCACTTAAGAAAAATATAGAAGATTTCAGAATAAAGCGTTGGTGTAATTTAATCATGTACATTTCCCTTATAAAGTACACGATCCATTGCAAAGCCAATGCCATTAAATAAATCAATAATAATCAACAATATAAAAAAAGATATAATTCTAAAAATGTTTTTATTTAAACAAATATTTATCAAAATGTTTTAAATGCAACTTTTTGTAATACCCCAAAATCTATAAATGTTCTAAATAGAATGCACTTATCAGTAAAAATCAACTCTATCCTGAATTGATTAAACAATTAATTTATACCTGAGTGATAAGTTAAAAAAGAGAGAAGCCATCTTTTATCAAAGACGGCTTCCCTATATACACGTATTTGCAGAATGTTATTCTAGAATTGGCTGACAAATCGATTGAATTTTTTCGCCTGCTAATGCTTTCTTGGCAAAAGGAATCGCATCTTTCATCGAAATTGGAACAGCATCACTATGCCCATAACCAGCATAAATATGCCCCTCGATGATTGTACCTGCCTGACAACTATCTTTCATCAATTTAAGTTGGCTACGTACATCTGGTGTTTTATCATTTGCACCCGTTGCAATGAACACTGGATGATTGATTTTTAATGTTGGAAAATAACCAAATTTCTCCTGCATTCCATTGACCGTTTGAATATACGCCTCACTTGGTTGGGGCTTTAAAGTATTAGCAAAGGTCAAACCTGCACTGGTTACATCACGTTGTAATGTAATAATACAGGTATTGCGGGCGCGCTCTACAAATGGTAATGCCTTTTCAGTAAAGACATCTTCTGGCTTTAATTTTGGGTTATAGCTTTGTGCAGCAATGAAACTGTACATAGGCAATGCAATGGCTGTGACAACTTCATGGGGATTTGCACGAATCACTTCTTGCTGTTTCACTTGACGATCACGATAAATCACACCTGTTGCAACGGTTCCTTTAATACCAAGTTTTGGCGCATAAGTCGGAGCATATGCTGCCGCTGCATAAGCCCCAGCACCACCTTGCGACTCACCCGATAAAATCACTTTATTGGCAATCGGTAAATTGGCATGTAAAGACGCTGACGCACTATCCAACATGTTATAGGCCAACATTGGATTATTGATGAGCCAATGTGCACCTTTTGTCCCCAAGCCTTCATAATCTGGAGCAACAACAGCAAAACCTTCTTTTAACCATTTATTCAGATGCTCTACACCAATATATAAACGTCCAGACCATGATGGTGAGCAAGTATCGGCTAGACCTACTGTGCCATGTCCCCAAACTAGCAATGGCCATCCTTCTTTTGGTGGTGTTCCTTTGGGAATAAATACAGCTCCAGAAACCACTGTCGGTTGTCCTGCATGGACTGAACTTGTAGATGAATATAAAATCCTATACTGTTCTGCAGCCTCAGACTGTCCAATGTAGCTAGGAGTTAAACTTTCTATCCTCAATAAAGTTCCAGACTTTTTGGGAATCTCTTGATCCCATTCATAAAAATCTGATAAATAACTGTCACCTACTAAATTTTCTGGATACACTTCTGCCTGTATCATACAGGATAATAAGGCTAAACCAATTGCAATAACCCAATGAGATAAATGTTTTTTCATTTCATTCATCCTTTAAAAATCATAGCTCAGTTTGCTATATAAGAATGTTCCATTACCACCTTCAGGTGCATTGAAACTATATTTGACTACACCACCAACACTCGTATTTATGGCACGATCAGGATACGAATTGAATAAGTTATAAGCGCCGACATCTAAACGTAAACCTTTGATAGAACTTGGTTTAAATCCAATATTTAAATCAGCAACCCACTGTTCAGAAAAAGTCTGGTCAAATGCGGGACGTGTACTATCAATCGTTGTCCACTCACCATAACGACGAATTTGTGTCGTAATTTCCCAATTCGAAATATTCCAATCTGCACCAATCGTCAGTTTATTTTCAGGTGATGCTGACTCGATAATGCCCTGTGTGCTTCGACCTGCAATCGATTCGAATGGAATCACCTCACCTTTTACTGTAACTGCATCACGTGTCTTGGTAATTTTGTTTTTGTTAGTACTGAAGCCCAAGTTAAGTTTAACTTTACCGTATTGCTCTAAATCCAAATTATAATTTGAAGTAATTTCCAAACCACGTGTTCGGGTATCTAACAGATTATTAAAAAATGCGACATTATTAATTTCAGCATATGGCGTACCAGAAAATGCATTTTTAATCACTTGCCCAGTAATATTGTCTGAAAGTAATATTCTATTTTTGATATCAATTTGATAAAGATCTATGGTCGCAGATAAATTCTGTGTTGGTTTAAATACAAATCCAACAGAGGCATTTTTTGACTTTTCAGGATTAAGAGATTTCCCACCAAGTAACAATGCAGCTTCACTACCCGGCAACAAAGTCCGCTGTGAAACGTCTTGATATTCACCATTTGCTTGTAAAACAGTTTGTCGACTATATGCTGAGAAACCTAACTGAGTAATTGAAGGTGCACGGTATCCTGTACTATAAGTACTTCGTATTGCAACTGTAGGATCAATATCATATTTTAATGAAAGTTTACCATTTGTTGTACGACCAAAATCTGAATAATCTTCTGCTCTAAATGCAACGCCAGCAACTAATTTAGGTAATATTTTTGCTTCTAAATCGATATAAGCTCCTAGTACATTCCTAGAAATTTTCCTTTCATCCTGATCTGTCACGCCAGAATAAATTTCAGGAACACCCACACCAATCACAGTGCTTGGGTTGTAAAAAGGACCACGAGTATAGGCAACAGGGTCACCCGCAATTTGTTGGTATTGCTCATTTCGATAAGCCAAACCTGTAGCAAAAGTAAGAGGTCCATCTAAAAATGCGAAAGTAATTGGTTTTTGATAATCTAAATTTAGATTGCTTTGTTCATTGATATTTTGCCCAACCTTATAATCTGATGGTGAGTCATAACCATAACTTGGGTTAATACCATATTTGTACAGCTGTGAAGCTTTGTTTCGTCCATAATTTGCAGAGAAATCTAGCTTACCACCCAAAAAATCACTATCTTTGATTCCAGCTGTAATTGCATTATCAAATAAAGAATATACCGAAGTTGTAATACGACCATCAGGATAACGGGCTAAATAATATGGATTTTGATTGAGTGTCGTATTGGTTGATGGTGGTTGATAAAAGTTCTGCCCTACGCTTTCCTTATAACCATATGTTGCAAAACCATAAAGCTTGACTGTATCTGTAAGGGGTAATTCTGCATTTAATACCGTGTTAAATTGTTCATTAATTTTAGGGGAACCGAAACGCCAATTTCGATAAGGTGAATTTGCTTCTAAGTATTCACCATTGGGATAACCATTTGGATAAAATTTACGATTATCTGGATTGGTATTATTTGCATAATCTTGACTTCCTAAGTCAAAAGCCAATGTCAGGTAACCATCATTTGGCAGAGCTAAACCTTTCCATGCAGATAACTTATGTTGTTCACCTTCACCAGAAGAATACTGCCCAAAGCGATAAGACACAGACCCATGATCATCATTATCTTTTAAAATAATGTTAATCACCCCTGCAATTGCATCTGAGCCATATTGTGCTGCAGCACCATCTCTTAAAATTTCAACTCGTTTAATTGCACTTAAAGGGATTAAACTTAGATCAACTGAAGCAGCACCTCGCCCATTGGCTAAATTTTGTCGAGTAAAAACCGCACCCGTATGTCGACGTTTACCATTGATAAGCACTAAAACTTGATCTGAAGCCAAACCACGTAATGAAGCACCTGCTGGAATTTGTGCTGCAAAAGCACCAGCAGGTTCCAATGGAAATGAAAATGATGGAGCTAAAATTGCAAGTGCTTTGGATAGATCAGATGTTCCTGTGCTTTTCAGTTGTTCTTCTGACAATATATCAACAGGTGCTGCTGTATCGAGTGGACTTTTAATGGATCGTCGACTTCCTGTTACAACAACTGATTCTAAAGTAAGGGCATCTACATGATCTGGAACTGTTTCATGAGTAGTTTCATTGGCAAGTACAATGGAGCTTTCGAGTGCACTTAAAACAAATAATGAAGATTTTAAAATCGATAAGGGGAATGTATTCATATGCATTTTCCTAAAAAGTTCACCTTTTTTGCAAATGCAATGCCAAATTAATTATCAAATGAAATCAAAACCTTATGTAAAACATAATTAACTCTATTGTTTATAATTAAACAAAAAATTACTAAACTGCTTATAAAACAACTTGCAATAAATATAACAACACAAACTTAAAACTAGAAATATCCAAATAACCTATTTTCGACAAATTACAAAAAAAAGTTGCTTATTAATGGTTAAACACAGCAACTAAATGCTGCTGTGTTCAAGCTGATTTTGTAGATAGGACTGATATAATTGAAAGTAAGCTGACTGCTGCTGTATTAACTGCTCATGCGAACCTTGCTCTACGACATGACCATTTTCAATTAGAACAATTTTATCAGCCTCACGAATGGTACTCAGCCGATGAGCAATGACAATACAGGTTCTATTTTGGCATAAGCGTCTAAGCGCATATTGTATTTTTTGCTCAGTATAAATATCAATTGCAGATGTTGCTTCATCTAGAATTAATATTTTAGGATTTGCCAAATAAGCACGAACCAAACAAACAAGTTGTCTTTGTCCCTGACTAAGATTTTTACCAAGCGCCCCGACCTCAGTGAAATAACCTTGCGATAGCTGTTGTAAAATCTCAGCTGCTCCCAAATCTTCAATGACTTGGATAAGTTGCTGATCTGAAGCATCAGGTTGTACCAAACGCAAGTTATCTAAAATTGTTCCACTAAATAAAACATTATCTTGTAAAACAATACTCACATGTCGTCTTAAACTGGCAAGCTGAATATCTTGTATTGGATAACGATCTAGAAAAACTCCACCCTGCTGAGGTTCATAAAACCGTGTTAGCAACTGAGCCATGGTACTCTTGCCATGCCCTGTTGGCCCTACAATCGCAATTATTTTTCCAGCGTCAATGTCCAAATTAAAATTTTGTAAAACAGGTTTGTGGGTATAAGCAAAATCGACTGACTGAAATCGAATATGACCGTTTAACTGTTCAAGCTTTATAGCATTCGGTTGTTCTTGAATCGTAGATTGTGTATCTAAAAGTAGAAATATACGTTGTGCACATGCTGCACCATTGGCATAACGTTCAAATAGATCAGTCAGTTCCTGTAAGGGCGCTAAGAATAAAAATACATAGAAAATACTTTCTGCAAATTGCCCAATACTAATCAAGCCATCACTATACGCATAACTACCAATCACAATAAATCCAGCAGTGGCTAGCGTTGAAAGTAAGCCTGTAAAAGGAGCAAACCAACTGGTCCGCTTACTGCCATAAATAATAGAATTATTAAAATCTTTCAATAATTCTTGATAACGAGATTGATTGGTTGCTGTGTAATTTAACTGCTGAATGATTTTTGCTCCATTTACTGTTTCAACCAAATGAGCAGTAAATCGACTGCGTTCCTCTGCAACTCGTCCCCAGTGTTTTTGCGATGATTTCTTAAAAATTGCAGTCATCCCAAATAAAATGGGTAGTGTCGCAAATAAGCACCAAAAGAAAGGTGGATAGATATGCCAAAGAAGTACTGAAGCTAATCCACAACGCAAAATTGCGGAAAGTAGTTCTGGTAGCCCTTGTATTAAAACAGGCTCTAACGTTTCGACATCACGATCAGCCCGCGAAATAATCCTGCCAGCCTTGGTACGATCAAAATAACCAATATTTAAACTTTGGATATGCTGAAATAGAGAACGCCTTAAATCATTAATTACTTTCAAGGCTGCTCTGCCTGAAAGGTATTTTGATACGCCCGCTAACGCAAAACGACAAATCCAACTCGTTGCCAAAATGCTCATCGCAATCCATAGAACAGGCTGATGCAATACCATTTTTCCAGCAATTGGTTGAAATCCCGAATCCAGAATATATTTCACCACCCAAGGTCGGACAAAAATACTCATTACTTGTAAAATTTCTACTGTAATTAAAGCAAGCAGCAAGTAACGGATGGGATAAACTAAAGGAATAAGTTTTGTTAACATTCCTCTATGAATTGAGGTATTTGCTAAATTTTCTTCGATTTGTAGATCAGTTGATTGTGCGAATGGGCGGAAATTTTTAACACTGCTATTCATGCATGAATCTCCTGCTGTTGTAACTGAAAGCCCATCAACTCACGATAAAATAAACAATCTTGAACTAATTCAGCATGCGTGCCTTGGGCAATAATGTGGCCCTGATCAAGAACAATCACTCGATCAGACAAAGCAATCGTGGTCTGTTTATTAGAGTTAATAATGATTGTTTTATTCAAAGGGTTGCCACTGCCAGAAAGTGCTGATAGCCGCTGTAAAACCTGTTTTTCTGTGGTCGCATCTAAGGCGCTGGTTGAGTCATCTAAAGCTAAAATGGGTGAATTCTTCAGAATGGAACGGGCCAAAGCAAGGCGTTGTTTTTGTCCTCCCGACAAGGTAACGCCCTTGTCCCCAATCAGCGTGTCTAGTCCATCATCAAGTCGTTGTAATAGTTCTGATGCAGACGCTAAATGTAAAGCATCCCTCATCTCTTGCTGCGTTGCATCTTGCTTAGCAATTCTTAAGTTGTCTGCCAATGTGCCGCTAAAAAAGAAATTTTCCTGAGGAATGATCTGAACCAAATGACGTAATTCAAATAAGCTTAAATCTTTAATATTTGTCCAGCCCGTTTGCTCAGAGCCAATCAAAACTTGACCCTCTGTTGGGTCAATAAACCGATTGAGTAAATTCATCAATGTCGTTTTACCTGAGCCAGTCTTACCGACGACAGTAACGATTTCACCTGCTCGAAATTCAACATGGCAGTGTTTTAAAATATACTTTTGCGTTGTCTCATCCTGAAAACTTACATTTTCTAATCTAATATTTAACTCATCACACCATTGCAAAGGTAGAGGACATCGTTGATCTTCAATTGCGGACTTCTGATCTAACATTTGCCAGATTCTTGTTGCAGATGAACGTGCATCAGCAAAAATATGTAAGATCTGACCAATGCTTTCAATACGAAACACCAATAAATTTGCCATGAGAATGGCAGCAACGAATTGCCCCACTTGTAACTGATTTTGTCCAATTAAATAAGCACCAAAAGCGATGATCCATAAATAAGAGCATGCAATAATCACTTGCGGGATAGGTAACTTTTTTGCACTTGTGCTGATGGTCTGAATGGAATGATGAATAAATAGATCTACGGTATGATTAAAGCGCTGTAAAAGTTTCTCTTCAAGTTGGAACGCTTTGACCACCCGAATCCCATTCACGCTTTCCGCTAAGCTATCACTGACTTTTTCGTAGGTAGATGCAACTTGATGATCCAATACAACCAATTGATTGGTCAGTTTAAACAGAACCACAAGCCCTAAAAAAATAAATAATAAAGGAACTACTCCCAGCCAAGGATGGTACCAACACAAGAGTCCGACAGTTACAGCAACAACCAGACTTGACTCAAACACTTGTCGCCAAAAATTGATCAGCGCTTCTTTTAATTTATCTGAATCACGGGTAGTTCGAGATAACACCTCTCCCAACCCATGTTTCCAGTGCCATGAAACATCTAAATGCTGTACTTGAGAAAAGATTCTTTCTCTTAAAATACTCAGTAATTGCTGACCAATGCTTAAAGCACTTAACCCTGCCAGATACTGAACTACTGCCCTAATGCCAGCAATACTCGCAAGTAGAATAAACCAAAACCAAGGGTTTAAAGGATCAGAAAATGCATGCTGAAATAAAGTTTCCCTTTCACTATGTTTTAAGGTATCAATCGCATGACCGATTGAATATTGTTGGATTGCTAAGCCTATATTTGCAATAACAAATAAGGTCGCTGTCAATAAGAAACGATAGGGCATAAAACGGTATAAAGCCAAACTTCGCAATAATGGATAATTTTTAAACATAAAAGATAGAAAAAATTTAAGATTTCGTATGAGTGCGAGATTCATGCCAAATTAATGATTGAAAAAATATTTTAAATGATTGTTTTATATTAATTTTATGAAAAACCATTTATAGAAGTGTTGTTTTTAAAACAACAGCGTAATTCTTTTGTTGTAATCGCAACAAAATTTGATATATCAACATCATAAAAAATGATATTAAAAATATTTAGGGTCTGTTGACATTTAGGGTTCATAATTTAACCTACAAGGGGAGCCATAAAAATATACAAGCTAATGCAACAGAACTTTCATAGTTCCGTTTTAACTTGTCGTATCGTGTGGCTATTCCTCGAAATTGCTTTAATCTACAGAACATATTTTCTACTAAGTGCCTGATTTTATATAAATACCAATCCATATGGTCATTGTTTGATTGGCTATTGGATTTTTTAGGTATATTCGCTTTTGTTCTAGTTGCTCTAATCTGCTCTCTTAATGGCTCTGAATCGTAACCTTTATCTCCACATACAACCTCTACCTCATTTAAATCGAGTTTTGAAATTAACTCAGGTGCGACTTTAACATCATGCGTGGTTCCATCAGTAATAATGAAATCAATAGGATTACCATTTGAATCTACAACTAAATGTATTTTGGAGGAGTTTCCTCCTGCACTTTTAGAGATTGCCTGATCAGCAATACCCGCAGAATGTTGATGAGCACGAATATGGGAACCATCGATGAATAGCCATTCCATATCGGTATTCAGTGATAATAATTTGAATATAGTGAGTAACTTACCACTACTTGACCAGCGATTAAAACGTTTAAAAATAGAGTTCGGTTGTCCAAAGCAAGTGGGTATGTCACGCCAAGGACATCCAGTTCTTATCCTATAAAGAATCGCTTCAATAAAATTTCTTAAATTTGAGTTGAGATGAATGGATAAATTACGCAAAATAGCTTTCAACTTTTGCCAGTGTTGATCTGTTAACATGGTACGAGGCATAGCGAATAGTAAAATAGGGTTTGGCGATTTAATTTTACTACTTCGCTATTTTTTAATCTAAAAGTGTCAACACACCCTAATAAATATCAATAATTTAACAAATGGCATCAATTTTGCTTTAAAGCATAAAAATCACAAAAGGATGTCATGATGACAACACTTCATACTCAATCATTAAACACACTTTGGTACACTCGCTGCCCTGTACCAACTGGTCTAGGCATTTCAATTCAAAAAGGCTGGCTCAAAGAAAAGTTTAATGAACAGCAGATTGAAATAAAATCAATTCGAGAATCAAATTCCAAAGATATTCGTAACTCTCATTTTAACCATACCCTTGCCAATTCAGTTCGACACGGCGGCAGTATTCCAGCACTTTGGGCATATGCATCTGGTCAAAAAACTAAAGTGATTGGATTATCTTGGGCAGATGAAGTTCAATTATTGTTAACACGTTACGATTCAAACATCAAAACTGTTGCTGACCTAAAAGGCAAACGTTTTGGAATTCCATTAAATCAAGATGCAATTATTGATTTCTCACGTGCACAGGCGATTCGTGGTTTAGAAAATGCCTTAAAAACAGTAAATATGAAGGTAAGCGATCTTGAGTTAGTTGACTGTTTACGAGCAGATATTTTAACAGCACAGCAACAACAGCCAGAAGAAAATGATTCTAGCTTTTATGGTAATCGCAACAAAATCAACGCAAGTGCAGAGATTGTGGCATTAATTAAAGGTGATGTAGATGCCATTTTTTTAAAAGGTGCACATGCTGCGCAGATTGCCCATGATTTCGCCCTGCATACCATTATTGATATTGGCTCACATCCAGACCCTATTCTACGCTCTAATAATGGAACACCAAGAACGCTCACTGTTGATGAAGGTTTTCTAACGCAATATCCTCAACAAGCACAATCGATTGTTGATGCTGTTTTACAAGCAGAACAATGGGCACATGCACACGCCGACGAAACCCATCGTTATCTAGCAAAAGAATGTAATAGTAGTGAGCAATGGGTTCATGCGGCATACGGTGCGGATGCACATTTGAAACTGAACACTAACTTTGATGAAATTTCTATTATTGCTTTACAAGACTTGAGTGATTTTCTCTATCGCTGGAACTTTATTCCTACACAAATTAATGTTCGTGAATGGCTGGCAAAAGATATTTCTATTCAAACTCACGTGGCTTAACGATACAAAAAGCAAAAGGTTGTCGTAATGACAACCTTTTTATGGACTTCCTTTTACTTAGAAAATTTAGTCACATTTTCCGCCTGCTTCTTTAAAAGCACGGAGTTATATTCTCCTGGTGGAATATTATTTAAATAATAATTTCCAACATGATATAGCCTCCAACGAATTGGATCATGTGTGGTATGGGTTCTTGCATTTCGCCAAAAGCGGTCTAGGTTCCATTTCGATAAAGTTGAACTTGCCCCAAGTAATCCAAAAATTTCACTCGAAATTTTTAAAGATGCATGATCAGACTGACTGCGGGTAGCAGCAACCGATAAAATCAGTTCAGTTTGTAAATCTTCATCTTCTACATTTGCCAAATGTTGTTCAAAAATCTGTGCTGAACGATCCAATAATGCCTCAGCTGAACGAAGCAAAACAGCGAATTCACCAATCTGTTTGATGATATGAGGTTCATGCGTAGGCGAATCAACCCCACTTTCTACCCAAGGTCGAGCATGATGTTGTAAATAATCAATCCCGCCTTGTAGGGCACCTTTGGCAATTCCTGTGTCCATTGCAGCATGTAAAATTTGAGGCCATGTAAGTCCTGTACGTAAAACAGTACCTAAACCACCCGTATTTCGCTTAGCAACATAACGTTCATCAACAATCACATCTTTAAAATTAACAGTACCACTGACACTATTATTTTGTCCCATCGCATCCCAGTCATCAAGCAACTCTACTCCCTGCGTATCACGATGAATTAAAATCGACACAGGTCCATCATCACTACCCGCAAATAAGGAAATCCATTCTGCGAGTAAAGAGCCCGTAGAATAGAATTTACTGCCATTTAAAATTAATCGCCCTTCTGAATTTCGCTCTACACGCGTCTTATGCTGAAATTTATCTTTACCACCCACTTCTGCAAGTGCATTACCCAAACGCTTTCCGCTTAAGATATCACCCAGTAACTGATCACGAATGTCTTCGTCATAGCCCGTTAAAACGCCTCGGAACATGGTGAAGTGAATCTGTAATAACTGCCCGACACCACCATCAGCGGATGAAATAATTTTCACCACATTGACCAAGGTTGAAATACTTGCGCCTAAGCCCCCAAATTGCTTGGGTACAATAATCGCAGTTAAACCCGCTTCTGAAATTAAGCGAGCCTGTTCATAAGGTATAGTCTTGTTGTAACTAGGGTTTCGAGCAAATTGATTCAGTTGATCCGCCACCTCTTTTGCAATATCAAGTGCTTCTTGCTCACTTTGAATATGCCTGATACTGCCTAATTCTAAAAAATTACGTTGGTTAATGTCGTTCATTGTTAACTCCGGAAAATCTGTTCTTTTTTATGCGCAAACTTCAAGTACCTTGTCTTTAAACAAGCTTGGCGCATGGGTAAGCAAAGTTTTGGTATATGTATGTTGAGGGTGACTCAGCACTTGATCTGTTTCGCCATATTCAACAATATGTCCATTTTTTAATACGGCGACTCGATCTGCGATTGCACGAACAACCCCTAGGTTATGGGTCACAAATAGTAAGGTCATACCTTGCTGTTGGAGGTCTTGTAGCAGTTTTAAGATAGAAGCCTGAACTGAAACATCCAAAGCAGATGTGATTTCATCACAAATCAAAACATCAGGTTGGCACAGCAAAGCTCGCGCGATAGCCACTCGTTGTCGCTCCCCACCCGATAAATCTCTTGGATAGAGTTCCTGAACTTGTATAGGCAGAGAAACTTGTTTAAGTACCTGCGTGACTTTTTCTATGGCTTCTTGTCGAGATGCTCCAAAGAAATGCTGTACAACTTTAATTAATGTCTGACCAATCGTATGCACTGGATTCAAAGCCTTATAAGGGTTTTGAAAGATATATTGCAGTTTATGCCGCTGCTGCAAATGACGCTGTTGTCCACGCAACGATAAGACTTCATCTGCTAATGTGATTTGTCCATCTGCATTTTCATTCAGGCCAGCAATGACACGCGATAAAGTGGTTTTTCCTGAACCCGATTCACCCACCAATGCTAAACATTCGCCTTTTTTGAGTTGAAATGAAATATCAAAAAGTGCCTGTTGCTGCCCATACCATGCATGAATATGTTCAACTTTTAATAGAGCTTCCCGGTCTGTTTCACTTTCAATCACTTGATGATCAATCACTTTAAAATTAATCACCCCGACATGATTCGAATGGTGACAAGCAACAAAATGCGGATCAAACTCATCTTTTAATTGAATTAATTCAGGTTGTTTTTGACGACATATATCTGTGGCGAAAGTACAACGTGTCGCAAAAGCACATCCCACTGGACGCTCATTGGGCGAAGGAGCATTCCCTTCAATTGGAGATAAATATTTGCGAATGGTCACATCGGGAATGGCATTCAGTAAACCTTGCGTATAAGGGTGCTTAGGCGTTTCAAATAGTTGGGTTAATACCGCATCTTCAGCAATTCGACCCGAATACAGAACAATCACTCGATCTGCAATATCTTTTACCACCGTTAAGTCATGCGATACATAGATAGCAGCAACGTTATACTCCTGACATAATTTACGAATGATGTTCAACACCAAGGTCTGTGTCGTCACATCTAACGCAGTGGTTGGCTCATCCAAAACGATCAAACGTGGCTGTAGCAAGAATGCCAAGGCCAATAAAATTCGTTGTTGTTGCCCACCCGAAAGCTGATGAGGATAACGCTTTAGAAATAGCTCATCATGCGGCAATCCCACTTCATTTAAAATTTTGGCAACCTTTTGGTATTTTTCAGCGCTCGATAACCGTGTCTGATGCACATCTAATAATTCAAATAAATGTTGTCCAATACTTAATGCTGGGTTGAGTGCTGTTCCAGGATCTTGGGCGACATGACTAATTTTATAACCGCGGACCTGACGCAAAGCATGATCATCTAAACTGAGAATATCTTGATCATCCAGTTCAATTGTGCCTTGAATAATCTTGGCTCCATATCGTGCATAGCCCAATAAGGCACTTGATAATGTCGTTTTACCTGAACCACTCTCTCCAACTAATCCTAGGACCTCACCTTCTTGTAGGCTAAATGAAATATTTGAAACGATATGATTGCCGGTGTTAACCAATGCCACGGTTAAGTCTTTTACAGTTAATACGGTATTTTTAAATAGATCTGCCATGCTTATTTTTCCTCAATCCGAGCTGCTGCACGTCCAACACCCTCAGCCAATACATTGGTTCCGAGTGCAAACAAAGCAATTAAGATGACAGGAGCAAATACCGCCCACGGCTGCACCAATAAACCAGCGCGATTTTCATTAATCATGAGACCCCAATCGGCTGCTGGAGGTGCTACACCATAACCAAGAAAAGCCAAACCAGATAACATACCCACAGCCCATGTCAGCATCACACCAAGATGGATGAGTAAAGGCGTCAACATGTTGGGTAAAATTTCACGAAATAAAATATAGGTTTTTGAGTACCCGAGAATTCTGGCTGCTTCGATATATTCTTGTTCCACCAGATTAAGTGCAACGCTTCGTGCAAGACGCACTACGCCAGGAATAAAAGCAATTGAAACCGTTAAAACAATGAGCCAAGGTTCCCGACCTAACATTGAAACGATAAGCAAGACCAATATAAGATCCGGAAAGGCCATAAAAACATCAGTCAGCCAAGTCACGAACTGATCAATCTTATTTCGAGCAAAAGCAGCGAATATGCCTAAACTAGAGCCAATAATTAATGCAACCAGACTGGCAGCCAGTGTCATCCAGATAATAGAAGCCCCACCAGAAAGTACACGCGACCAAACATCATGACCAATATAATCATATCCAAGAAACGATTTTCCTTCAGGCGAACCATATGTCATGCCAATTAAAGCAGTGGGCTCAAAGGGAACCAAAAGCGGTCCAACCAGCGCAAAAATCAACACTAAGGTCGTGACTACAAATCCAAAACGTACTTGTCTTTCACGAATTAATATTTGGAAAAAATTTCTTTGGTACCAATGAAGTGAGCTCATTTCCCACCTCCTTGCTGAATGTTCTTTAACGCATTACGGCGGTCAACAGGTTTTACTGTAATTGGTCGACCCGACTTCCATAAGCGTAATGCTTGACGAAGACCAGGCGAACGAGCTTTATGTCTTTTGGCTGTTCGTATTTTTGGGGTGAGTAAGGTCGTGATTAAATCTGCAATTAAATTAACGGCTACCACACAAATGGTCAGCAATAAAACAATTGCTTGAATGGTCGGGATATCTCTTAGTTCAATTGCTGCATTGAGTGCATTACCAATACCGGGATAACTGAAAACCACTTCAATAATGAGAGCTCCACTCAGCAGAACTCGTATCGTTAATGCTGTTCCCTGCACCACTGGCACCAATGCATTTGGTAAAACATGTTTCCATATGATCCGTTGCTCAGGAATACCACGTAATCGTGCAGAGGTCACATAGTCGGACTCAAGTGCATCAATCATGGAACCACGAACTAAACGCATCAAATATGGAATAAGCGATAAGGCTAAAGTTAAAATCGGTAAAACTAAAAACTCTATTTGACTAAAAGCTGACTGCTCTGGAATCAACAAGGATGCAGCCGGCAATATGTGCAGGATTGAGGTTGAGAAAAACATCATTAACCAGATTGCAATCACAAATCCTGGAACAGCCTTGAATAGAATAGAGCTAGAAACAATAATACGATCTAGTTTGCTATCTCGACGGAGTGACAGCCACACACCCAGTACCACAGAAATTGGTACAGTAATGACAATAACCAAGATCGTTAATACAACGGTGTTACCAAAATAATTCTGAACAATCTGCACAACAGGTACATTTGAATCAATCGAACGGCCAAAATTACCTTGCAATAATTGGCTCAACCAATGCCAGTATTGAATCAATATTGGATTATTCAGACCCAATTGTTCACGAAGTATTTGAACCGTCGCTTCCGTTGCTTCTGGACCCAAAATGACGCGAGCCGGATCAGATGGGAGTGCTTGTGTGGCAATAAATACAATGAGACTAATCACAAAAACAACCAATACACCTGACAGCAAGCGTGTGAAAAACCAAGGCAACCATGCGGGTATTTCAAATGATCTCGTCATGGTTTGATGTGAAATGGCTGTCTCTATTTTGCTGGATTGCGTTGTCATAGCGGTCACCCCCTACGCCAAAATTCATCTGTACGCCACGCAGCGAAGCCTGTGCGATCTGGTGTTACGCCACCAATTTGGCCAGAATGTGCATCGAGTACATGATTAAAACCCCAAATGAGTAAACCACCTTGCTCATGTTGAATATGTTGTGCTTCATGAATGAGAACTTTACGTTTTTCCAAATCAGGTTGTTGTAATGCTGTATGAACCAATTCAGTAAAACGTTCATTGTTAAATCGAGTTTTATTATTTGCCGCACCAGGCCCATCAATTTGCAAGACGGTTAATAAAAAAGGTCGTGAAACGTTGGAACCTGTACTAAATGCCCAATCCTTTTTTACAGCATCAGCAAAGGTGGCAGCTTCAACCTGTTTAACATTAACGATAACTCCAGCCTGAGCGGCATGCTGAGCAAAAACCAATGCGGCATTGCTATCTGGACCTGTATACAAATCGACCTTCAAACTGTTACTCAAACCAGCTTCTTTCAACAACGCCTTCGCTTTATTTAAATCTTGCTTACGCTGTGGAATACTGTGGTCATATACAGGATCACTAAAGGAATAGAGATCATTTGCAACTCGTCCTTGTCCAGCCAAAGCCCGTTTAACCAAGTCATCTCTATTGGCAATCAATCTAAAAGCTTGACGTACTCGAGGATCATTGAAAGGTGCTTTTGAGGTGTTCATATCAAAAGATTGCCAAGCATCTGTTTCAGAAGAAACCAGATTCAATCGTTTATTGGCTTGAATTAAAGAAATATGCTCCGCACTTACACCTGAAGCAATATCAATTTGACCAGATTGCAAAGCAGCAAGCCGCCCTGTCTGATCTTTAAAATCAATGATTTCTATTGCATCAGCATAAGGCTTATTTTCTTTCCAATAGTTTTCAAAACGAACAAAGCGCGAACGTTGACCTGGTGTAAAACTGTCAAGCTTAAAGGGACCTGCACCTACGACATTCTTAACTGGATCATAATCTGTAGGAACGATGCCACCCCAACTCATCCATGCCTCAGGTAAAGCAACCAACCCTTTCCCTTGAGTAAAAGGAATTTCGACTGTGTATTCATCTCGCTTTTTAATCTCATCTCTTTGCAAAGAATAGAGATAAGCAGCAAATGGTGAAGCGAGTTTAGGATCCGTCAAACGGCGTAAGGAGAAAATAACATCATCAGCAGTAATCGTTTTACCATGATGAAATTCGAGACCTTTTTTTAGGCGAATGGTCCATTTCGTTCCATCATTATTTGGTTCCGCAAATTCAGCAAGTGCAAGTTTAGGTTGGATATCTCTGCCCCATTCCCATAATTTGGCATATAAAGGCCACCCTCTAAATGCACTGGACATACCAATAGGTTTATGTGCGTCTAAATTACCTGCTTGATTGCCATTGATTACTCCAATTTTGATCACACCGCCTTTTTTCGGTACATCATTTTGAGCTGTGCTTGCAGGAGCATTGTCAGAACTTGAAGAATCAGTTTTAGAACATCCTATAAGGCTAATTGCAGCAACAGCTCCAACACCTAATCCAGTTTGTTTAATCAATTCTCGACGTGTAATTTTGTTCATTTTTTCTCCCTTAAACTGCAATTTCTTGATTCAAGAGAGAATCAATGGATGAATTTTTATTGAGCTTAGGTAACTCAAAACCATGATCTAGCTCTAATAAAGGGAACAATAAATCAGCTACACGATAGGCTTCTCCAATTAAAGGAAAACCAGATAAGATAAAGGCTGATACGCCATAGCTCTCGTATTCTTTAATTCGTTCAGCAATATTTTCAGCACTACCAACCAAGGCAGTACCTGCTGCTGGGTTTAAAATATCAAAACCAAATAAAGATGGTCCCGTCCAAACATTAGGATAAATTTCAAAATCTTTTGCGTGAGGTAATACCCCTTGTCGTAACAAAGTGAGATTTCTTTGAACGATCGGATTTGAGCTTTGATAACTCTCAAAAGCTTCATCAGAAGGAAGCTGCCGTTTAACCGCTTCAATTGCATAATCTATATCAATCTTGTCGAGTAACGACTGAGCATACTGCCAAGCCTCTTCTTCTGTTTCCCGAACAATAATTTGTAATCGAGTACCAAATTCTAAAGTACGTCCAATTTTTGCCGCCTCAACGGCAACTTTGCTGAACTTTTCTCCAAGCAGCGGAGGCGTATTCGCAAAACTTAAATACACATCTAATAATTCAACAGAATGCTGAACGCCTTTCGTAGAAGTTCCTGCTCCCCATAAAGGTACACCCTGCTTTTGAGTTGGACCACGCCATTTGGACATAGGAGATCCACCTTCTAGACGTGGAGCAATTTGAATAAATTCCCCCTCAAATCCAGACCTATCACCTAAATAGTTTTGTTGAAATGCTGTCCAGTATTCTTTACTAAAGTCATAACGATCGTCATGAGTATAGTGAATACCTAAAGCTGCCAACCCTTTATCATTTCCATTGACGACATTAAACAACAAACGCCCTTTAGAAAATGCATCAAAAGTTTGCGCATATTTTGCCAATACTGCTGGCTGGACTTCTCCAGGATGTTGGGCGACCAGAAACTTTAAACGTTCAGTAAATGGAATTAAACTTGCAGCAACAGCAAGTGTTTCATACTCGCTGGTACCCATAAGTGAACCGTAAAAACCAAGTCGATCCGCAGTAATCGCAATCTGTTGCAAGTGTTCATAATCAGTATCCCACCGCCCAGATTCCAACCAAGGATATGGCCCATCCGGAGAAGTGAGATACCATAAAAGTTTTACAGCCATAGTATTCTCTATATTTATATTTGAATCAGATTTCTAATGAAGTGGAAGTAATCCAAGCGACTTCGCTTTATCGGTTAAACCACTCATTCGCCATTGCTGGTGTAAAACACCCTGTCCGTATTCACGGCTTCCCCCAGCTAATTCAGCAAGTAGCTGAATCTGTGCACCTTCCTCAAGTAACAAAATAAATTCAGCTGTTTCTTGTAATCCCTGACGTCCCCATACGGTTGCACCACCGTTGGCTTCTAAAATTGCTCGATGTTCGATATCAACTTTGAGTTGATCTAAAATGAAATCTACTTCTGCTTGACGGCGATCAATATAAATTGGTAGTTCTTTAAATAAATGAAATCGCTGAACAGGCACATAACGAATCGGTAAGGTACGATGGGTTTGCGCCCAAGCCCCTAAATTCGGCGCGTGTACATGAGATATTGTGGTGACATCTGCATGCTCGCGAAAAAGTTTGTTATAACGCCCACCTGCATTTTTTCTTCCCAATAAAACTTCACCATCAATTGTCTCCACAAGTACTTTGCTTTTTTTATCTTTAGACCAAGGTCCTGCATAGTTAAAAGTGACTAAGGTATTATCAGGTCCACGTTCAACAAAATTAACCGTTCCATTTGCCGTGATTGTTCTTGTTTCACGGAATACTTCAAAAGCAAATTCAGCTTTTTCACGATTCAATTCGATAAAGTCATTGAGTTCAGGAGAAAGTGGAGTTTGAATAAGTGTTGTCATGATCAATATCCTATTAAAATTGCTTATTTTGGCGGCGCTTTAAAACTTCGAGCAAAGGACGGTGGTCGACCCAAGTATTAATATCGACATCACGCTCGAGAAAACCATGTAACCAAAGGAAATCTTTTTGTTGTCTTAAAAGCTCTAAACGCTCTTCACTTAATGATGGATGTAAAGACTTATGAAAATTATTACGGTAGGCTGTCGCGACACTCTCTGCTTCTGCAATCGTTTCATCTTCAAGAATAACCAGCACTTCATCTAAATGATCTTGAGCCCAATCTGCGGTATCAAACAGCTCTTCCAGAAAATCAACGACGACATCAAAGTAATCTTTTAACAAATCTTCATGTACGGTAATTGGACGAGGCGTACCATTGTTTACACGGGAGGTCACATCTTCAAATTGATCCAAATCAATCCCAACTTTTAAACCACGTTTTGTCGCAGCTTCAACAGCAGATGCTCCTTTTACATAAACAGCATCAACTTCACCGGTGATTAACGCATCTAATCCAGACCAATAGGTACTGGCATCACGTTGTTGTGTATTCGATTCCGCTCGTTCCGGGACTTCAATAAAATCCACATCACGGAAGGTTAAATTTGCGAGTTGCAAAGCACCTCGAATCCCTTGTAAAGACATCGCTCTAAAAATACTGCCAGCCCGCTTGTCTGCATATTCTGGTAAAGCAACTTTTACATTCTTTAAATGCTCTGGCTTGCTGATTTCAGAATCAGGGCGGACAATAATTACCTGCCATTCATCAATCCATGTCAAACCAATGAGTCGACTTGGAGCACCTTCAGAACGAGCAGCTAATGCTGGAACATTTCCACCTTCACGAAATAATGCTGGCAGTTGATGATCAAAATGATGAACAGATAGACCTTTGCGGGCATCTTGTAAAACAGCAACATCAATACCATGCTGTTCAAATTTTTCGATTAGTGTCCCACGTTTTAGTGAGATCCCTGTTGCCGTTGGGACTGGACATCGAGTGACCCAGATTTCAGATAATGTGCTTTTTACAAATTCTTTAGAATTTTCTTTTTTATCGATAACAAGTGACATAGGTATTCCTTAGGATATTTCCAATTTCATATCACTTGTATTGAGCAGCTTTTATGCCAATATTAATTATTTATAATTTTCAACACCTTATAAAAAATTATAATCAAGTTATTGTTTATATTTCATCATTTTTTTAAATCAGTGTTGTTTTTACAACATCTTGAGAATAAAAGCTATTTAATTATAAAGTCACATTTTGAGATGGATAATATAATTCACAGTACAGATCTTATTTTTTTGAAAAAATGGGTTTTATTGCACAAGCCAATCTCTAAATGCTGATTTCACAATATAATTTTCAAATGAATAAGCCTACTCCTAAAATTTATCATACTCTGAATTGTTCTTCATACAACCAAGCTCTCATTAATCGTGGAAATATTGCCATGTGGTTTGATCCCAATACTCAGTAGTATGAAAAACCACAAGGTAAACAAAGTCGAAATCAAACTTACTCTGACACAGAAATCCAATGTTGCTTAATGATTAAATCTTTATTCTGTCTGTCTTTACCTATGGTCGCTGGCTTTGTTCACAGTCTCATTGAACTTTTGGCTTGGATTGGACAGCACTAGATTATTCCATCCTCTGTAGAAGACAAAGGCATATTGATCTTTCAATTGGCTATCAAAAAAAGTAGTGATGGGCACCATCTACTTGTCGACTCTACTGGTTTAAAGTTTTTAGGCGAAGGTGAATGGAAGCGCAAGAAACATTAGCCTGAACATCGTCGATAATGGCGTAAATTACATATTGGTATTGATGCCGAAACTCTGCAAACACATACAGTTCAGCCCACAAAAAAACAATGTGAGTGATTCAGTTTATACAGACGGGACTTATGACACAAAACAATGCTGTCAGGTCATTGCAGATCGGCAAGCCCATGCAGTTATTCCACCCAGAAAAAATGCAAAGCATTGGAAAGATAAAAAAGCACATTCGCAAGAGTGAAATGAATTACTTCGAACAGTTAAACTTTTAGGTAGGACACTATAGAAAAAATGGTCAGGCTATCATCGGCGGAGTTTGGTCGAAACCAAGATGTATTACATCAAATTATTAGGCGATCGACTACATTCAAGAAACTTTCAAAACCAAGTCAATGAAATTCATGCACGTGTGGTCGTGCTTAATAGATTTATAGAGTTAGGGCAACCTCATGACCAAGTTGTCACTTAAATTTGAGTAAGTTGAGGGATGCTTCAAATTATAAATCTTTGTGCAACAAACCCATTCTGATAAGAACAAAGAAGAGATCGCTAAAATTTCGAATAGTGCCAAAATTGTGCCAAAGAAAAAGGGAATCAAACTATGCATTTGATTCCCTTTAAGATATTTGGCGGAAGCGGTGAGATTCGAACTCACGGAGGACTCACACCCTCGTCGGTTTTCAAGACCGGTGCATTAAACCGCTCTGCCACGCTTCCAATGGCGGCTATCATATAAATAAAAACACGACTTGGCAAATCTTTTTCTATATTTTCACTCTCGAATGTACAAAATAAAATCAAATCCTGTTAATTTGCTGAAATTTCATGCTTTTCATAACGAATTGAGTTGATATACCAAAGCTTTTTTCCTAAAGGTGTCATCACTTCAACTTCATCATCTACCTGTTTAGAGAGCAAAGCCCTTGCCATCGGTGAGTCAATAGAAATATGTTGGGGGTGATGGTCATAAATTTCATCAACACCCACAATCCGCAAAGTTTTCGATTCCCCTTCATCGTTTTCTATCTCGACCCATGCACCAAAATAGACTTTTCCTTCTTGCTCGGGTGCAAAATCTACAATACGTAATTCTTCTAAACGTTTACCTAAGTAGCGCACACGACGATCAATCTTTCTCAGCAGTTGTTTATTGTATTGATAATCCGCATTTTCAGATCGGTCACCTAGACTGGCAGCCCATGTTACCTTTTTAGTTACTTCTGGTCGTTCCTCACGCCAAAGTTGTTGCAGTTCTGCAACCAATAAATCATGTCCCGAACGGGTGATTAAATTAGATTTCATGATTTAAAACCATTTACCATAGATCCGCATTGAGATACATTTTTAAAAAAATATTGAGGTTCGTCTACTGCCAACCCATAAAAATTCTGAATATCGAAACTGATTTTTAGTACAAATATGCTGTACATTTTTACTTTGCTTGAAGCCATAAATCAAAAAAAATTCATATAAAATCCTTAACTAAATTTTTATCAATGACGGTCTAACTTAACTTACATTCGGTATATTTGCTTACAGTTTTTTGATTTTTTATTTCAAAACAATTTCTGCATAAATTCAAAAAAAATTAACATATTTAAATCAATAACTTAAATATTAATTTCTGATCATTTTTTAAACAAAATTTGACAGATAAAAAAACTGCCGATATTATGCGCACATGTTTTATTAGCTTACTTTTTTAATTTTGTAGTTTTTCTGCAAAATCTTTCAATCCCACATGTCATTTTTTGAATGACGTTCATGACTGCCCACCCTTATTGAATTTACCAACTGTAAGAAGTCTGTAGGTACTTTTGTGCTTATTACTTTTTAGGGCAATAAATTACTTGTAGCGGAGACAACATGCACAGTAGTTCAACCTCTGGGTCGAGGCTTTGCCTTAACTCATTATTTCGTGCTCTTCCAATTAAATGTTTAGTTTTATCCACGGCGTTAATTCCTTTCAGTATTAATGCCAGTAAGAACAATCAATACAATGCTGTAGTTAATTCAAGTAAATTGACTGTAGTCGCTGTTTCCAATCCGAGTATTGTATTTAAGGATGGACAGTATAAACATGGCTTCGGCTATGACTTAGCCCACAATTATGCTGAAAGCTTAAACGTCAAGCTAGAGTTTAAAACAGTGGCAGATAATGCGACTGCACTCAAGATGATCAATCAAGGCAAAGCAAACTTTGCGATTACCACCGCAACCATGCAAAGTATCGAAGCACAAAATCTCACTTCGTTTTCAGCTACATGTGGTGATTTCAATAGTTTAAAAAGCAATGGCTTAAATACCGATATCAATTGGGTCTTTAAGCAAGCTGATGATCCACTCACAGCAACGGCAAGCGGTTTTATTTGTCAAAGTAAACAAAATGGTGCAACCCAACAATTGGCATCATTTTATAATCGCAATGTGGTTAAGAAAGATGATTGGAATACCATTCAACGTGATCTAAGTGCGCGTTTACCGATTTATAAAGCCAGTTTTAAACGTTCTGCGCAACAATATGGTTTAGATTGGCATCTGCTTGCAGCTATTGGTTATCAAGAATCATATTTAAAACCAGACTCTGTTTCTCCCACAGGTGTTCGCGGTTTAATGATGTTGACCAACAATACTGCAAAAGCAATGGGTGTGAGTAATCGTAACGACCCAGTACAAAGTATTCAAGGCGGCGCAAAGTATTTTGATATGATGCTGAATCGCTATTCTTACATCCGTACACCTGACCGTCATTGGTATGCATTGGTTGCCTATAATATGGGACCAGGTGCTGTTGAAAGTATCCAAAAGCGTATTAAAGCGCAAGGTAAAGATCCGAATGATTGGATGAACCTTTACAATTATTTAACACGCCACCAAAGCAGTAATGGTCGCTATAAACAAGCAGTGCAATATGTCACACGTATTCGTGCATATTTAGAGCACATCAAAACGACACCGCGTTTGCTTGAAATCTAATACAGTTCGTCACTGGGCTGGCTACTGCTTAATATTTAAAACTTTTGTAATACATCAATATCTGATCTAACTATCGTTGAGATTGTTTTTCAATCGACTGAAATGATCAGACAAAAAAAAGCTTACTCATGGAGTAAGCTTTTTTTTGTATCAAGAAAATTAAGCAGTTTGCTCTAATACTTTCTTAAACAAATCTTTTTGTTCTTGGCTAGGCTTAGCAGTTTGTAATGCCATTAATTGAGACATATCACCTTGAACTTTGATTTTACCTGTCATGAACGCTTGCATCGCAGCAGCCATATCAAACTCTAGGAACACTTTACGAAGCGTCTCAGCATCCATATTGAGCGTCGTTTTGGCATTTGCAGAACTACCTTTAATGATTTTACCACCATCCAAAGCAAGCTCTGTGTTGCCATCTGCATCTGCAACAACCAAATTAATCGCTAAACCAGAAAGCGCTGGTGGCAAGTTTAAATCACCTGCTTCAGCAGTTAATTTTTCAACATTTGCAAACCAATCATCAGTTAAAAATGCAGGCATGTTCATTCCTCAAATTATTTATTCAATTTATTGTGCTATCTATCCAGACAACATCAGGGTGAAGCAGTTTTGCTTGCCCAATGTTATAGCATGATAATTTCAATTTGGGCTAAAGTTTTTTGTACGGACTGTTCATGTTTTATTGGTTTTATCGTTTTATTTTTTAAAATCAGGCACTCATTTCAATATGAGTACCCGATTTGTTCAAAAAATTGGCAAAAAAGATCAGTCTGCCGCAAAACTCAAATTCACCACATCCAAGCGTTTTTTCATTTCTTCAGTGTCACATTTCATATCAAATTCACGCTCTTCATCCAATTTCTCAAAATCGAACAAATCACGGTCTGCTAATTGTGAAGGCGAAACATTTTGTAATGCACCAAAAATACTGTGTAAACGTTTTGGATATTGTTTGTCCCATTCACGCAGCATGTCATTCAGCATTGCACGTTGTAAATTTTCCTGAGAACCACACAAGTTACATGGAATAATCGGGAATTTACGAATTTCTGCATATTTGATGATGTCTTTTTCTTCAACATATGCCAAAGGACGAATCAGAATATTCTTTTTGTCTGAAGACAATAATTTTGGAGGCATGGCTTTTAAGCTGCCACCATGAAATAAATTCAAAAAGAAGGTTGCAATGATGTCATCACGATGATGTCCAAGTGCTACTTTGGTTGCACCAATTTCTTGTGCAAAGCCATAAAGCGAACCACGACGCAAACGTGAACATACAGCACAATAGGTTTTGCCTTCTGGCGTTAAACGTTTAGTGATGCTATACGTGTCTTTTTCCAAAATATAATAAGGAATATTATTTTCTTCCAAATATTTCGGTAATACGTCTTCGGGGAAACCTGGTTGTTTCTGATCTAAATTGACTGCGACTACATCAAAATTGATCGGTGCAATGCGTTTAAATTGCAACAAAATATCCAACAAGGTGTAACTGTCTTTCCCACCAGAAACACAGACCATCACCTTATCGCCTTCCTCAATCATTTTATAGTCACGAATGGCATGACCCACCTGACGGCGAAGTTTTTTCAACAGACGATAATAAGCTGAACTTGTTGGAAGTTCTGGTTTGAAATTAAATCCTTGCTCGGACTCAACTGGCGAGAACATAGACGAGATTGACCCATAAAAAAATACTGGGCAATTTTATCTGATTTGAACGTTAACCGCATCTAAAGATTTTTTTATTTTGCATCAATTTTTATTTGGTCATCTTTCTGACTTATTCTTCGATTTAAAATAGACGGCAAAGTTCATTTTTTATGCAAAGTGCTTATCTTTTGGACTTTTCCACAGTTTTCCACAAAACCTGTGGATAAAATTGTGGATTCTTTGGGGCTTGACATAGATTCCTATCGCAATGATGGGCATTTTCCTTAAATTGATCATTTTTTAACCACTATATTTTTTATATATTTTTCAATAGATTACCTTAGTCAATAGTTATTTTTCAAAAAAAATATAAAATTTTTTTTGCTTAATATGCCAACAAATAGCACTTGCATTTTTTTAATTGTATTGTTAAAACTCAATTCATAGTTTTTCTTGTCCAATAACTTTGATAAACTCCAAAATGAAATTGGGGAAATATATTAATTACTACAAATGAAAAAACGAATGAAAGGTTCTGTGTTGTCGGTTTTAGGGTGTATGAGTATCTTCTCATTGGCACCTGAAACGTTTGCAGGTCAAATTTACTTCTATAAAGATCAAAACGGCACGACCCTACTCACCAACCGAAAAAATAATGATAGTTCCTTACAAAAAATTAAAGTGACCTATTATAAAGACAGTAACATTCACAGTTATAGCAATTGGGGAAGTTCAGAGTCCTCAGTATTGCCCAGTTACAGTAAAAGCCGTAATGCATTTGATAGCATTATTCGTCAAGCCGCTCAAACACATGGCGTCTCCGAAGGTTTAATTAAAGCTGTGATGCATACTGAATCAGGATTTAATTCAAATGCACGCTCTCCTGTAGGTGCGCAAGGTCTGATGCAACTCATGCCTGCAACCGCACGTCGCTTTAACGTGTCTAACTCATTTGATCCACAACAGAATATTTTTGGCGGGGCTAAATATCTAAGTTGGCTAATGAAGCGATTCAATGGTAATACGACATTAGCTTTGGCTGCCTATAATGCAGGAGAAGGTAATGTTGACAAATATGGCGGCATCCCCCCATTTCGTGAAACACAAGACTATGTAAAACGTGTCACCAGTCGTTTAAATAACTTGTATGCTGGCGGTTTGAGCCTATCAACCAATGGTAATGTCAGCACTGGACAAATCATTGCTCAGTCTAATGCAAATGATTTAAATAATCCTGATCCTGCACCAACGATCAACAATGCATCGAGCATTCAACCTGTAAAGTATAATACTCGCCCCATTATCATTGCCTCAGATGGGACTTATACTGATGCACCTGCTGGATCCTATTCAACCGCACATGCCAGTGCAACTGCAAGGATCACCATAGGCAATTAGTTTGCTTAAGTCGGTGCTGTTTGTTGGTACATGAGCGACGATATGATTTAGTAAAATTTATGACTCAAATGTATAAATCAAGTCGTTAAATTGAACAATTACATTTTCTAAACAAATCATTGAAAGTTATTATGATTTCTCCTATACAGAGAATTTATTTTTATCTGACTCAATTTTTTAGATAAATTTCTGATCAACTATCCCTATATCTGAAACTTTTTACTTTTTCAGCGTATAGGTTTTTTCAATGATTCTTGAATTTTAATCTCCTAAACCTCATATTGAAATTCATGATTTATTCGCATAAATCGTATTATCGATTATTTATAAGAGGATTCTCTCCATGATGCGGATTGGTTTGTTTTTGCTAACCAACCTCGCGGTACTGGTTGTAGCTGGCATTATCCTATCATTATTAGGTGTTGGTAGTTACCACGGCGCTGGCGGTCTTAAATTAGGCAACCTGATGGTCATCTGTTTTGTCTTTGGTATGGTGGGATCTTTAATTTCCCTCTTTATGTCAAAGTGGATGGCGCTGAAAACAACAGGCACTGAATTAATTGATCCGAATGCTCCTCGTAACCAAGCAGAAGTTTGGTTATTACAAGAGGTTGCTCAACTTTCTCAACGAGCTGGTATTAAAATGCCAGATGTTGGTATTTTCCATTCTTATCAATCAAATGCTTTTGCAACGGGTTGGAACAAAAACGATGCGTTAGTATCGGTTTCAACAGGTTTGCTTGAACGAATGAATAAAGATGAATTACGCGCTGTACTTGCCCATGAAATTGGTCACGTTGCCAATGGAGACATGGTAACTTTGTCTCTGATTCAAGGTGTGGTCAACGCATTTGTCATGTTCTTTGCCCGTGTGGTCGGTGACTTTATTGATCGTAACGTGTTTGGTCGTGAAGATGGCGAAGCACCTGGATTGGCTTATTTTGCCATTACCATCGTACTTGATATTGTCTTCGGTATATTGGCATCGGCGATTGTGATGTGGTTCTCACGCTATCGTGAATACCGTGCCGACGAAGCAGGCGCTCAGCTTGCAGGTAAGGAAGCGATGATTTCAGCATTATTACGTTTACAAGCTGAATCTGAAATGCCAGATCAAATGCCAAAAGAAATGAAAGCATTTGCAATTACGGAAGGTAAGGAACAAGGCTTTAGTTTGGCCGCTTTATTCCAAACTCACCCAAGTATCGAACAACGTGTTGCAGCTTTACGTCAATTAAATCTACCTTAATGGTAAATTAATATATTTACTTTCTTATTCTCCCTTAAACAACAAAGCCTCCAATTTGGAGGCTTTGTTGTTTCTGAATAAATCATTTTTTTGGAATAAATAGATTAAATAAGAAATAGTTCACTAACTCAATTGAATACAGCGAATAAGGCTACCATTTGGGTCAACCACACAAAACATATCAATTTCTTCTAAAAATTGAATCTCGCTCATCCGTGCATCTGGATATTGTGTCCAATCCAAAGCGTGCCAAAAATGAAATAAATCTTGCATAACATGCGTTCTTAAACAAGCACTGAACCAGGATGCTTTTGGATCCAATTGAGGATGATGGAAGAACTCTAAAATCAAACTGTCTTTGGTTAAAATCATCCACTGGTCAGACTGATAATCACATTGAAAACCCAAGAATGCATAAAACTTACGAGTATGATCAAAATCAATCGCAGGAAGGTTTGCCGAAATATAATCTTGCATGATCACCTCTGTCAGTGCATCTATGAATGTTCAAATCAGTTTAAGCAATGCTGTTAGGTTTTATAGCTCTGATACCAATCCCACAACATATTTACACCCAGCCACATGGCAATTGCAATCAATATCAATACCACCAAGCCCAAAATATCAGGGATATGAATCCAAATCCATGCCACAACAGGGTTGCGCCAAAAGGCGGAATGCTGCTGCTTTTGTTCTAATTTTTCATGCAAAAACGGATGAACAACATGGTCATCTGAATGGATCTGATACTCTGCTTGAATATGATCATGCACGATATCTAAAGCTTTACGGCTCGGGCGAATAAAAATGTCAAACAATGTTCCCGCAATAGGGATACAGCCGACAATACCATCCATAATTGCAAGTTTTAACACACCATTCAACTTGGCTTGAGGCACACCAATCTGCTTGGCTTTATACACCGCATAACAGGTTAAAATAAATCCCGCCACATCACCTGCGATTGGAATGGTACTTAATGCAGCATCAGCTCCCACACCTTGTTTGGTAAAGGGAATACGCACCACTGAATCCATCATATTGGCAAACTTCGCCAAATCACGTTCCAGTTTAATGACTTCTTGAGTAGATAATTTTTTTTCTGTACCCATAAAGATGACGTTCTTCTAACAATAGTTAATTGTTGCATCATAGCCAATCTATACATGATGTTGTGTATATTTTTGATATACAGCAATAAATCGCTAACAATTAGATAAAAAAGCGACCTATACCCCACGGCATAGATCGCTTTTAAACAACATCGTGGACTTTAATCTAAAAACTTCACCACAGTTCCGGGTTGAACTTTACGCCCCAAGTCATTGGCATCCCAGTTGGTAAGACGAATACAGCCATGCGATGCCGTCTTCGAAATTAATGATGGATTTGGAGTTCCATGAATCCCAAAGGTCGGTTTGCTTAAGGCAATCCACATATTACCAACGGGACCATTTGGACCAGGTGGCAGAGCCAATTTCTGGCGATTGCTGCCTTGTACAAAGTTTTTCGGGTTATATCCATACACTGGATTTGGTGCAACTTTTACCACTTTATGCGTCCCTTTGGGAGACGGTGTCCCTGACCCGCCAATCGTGGCAGGGAAAGAAGCAATCATTTGATTTAAATGATTATATAAATACAGTTGGCGCGCCGGCTTATGTGCAATAATCAGCGCAACATCTTGAGGTAAGTCATTGCGAACAATTGGAACATTGAGCGTTTCACCAACTTTCTTAAAGTTAGCATGTGGGTTAATTTGCTTTAAGAAATCTTCATCAATATGAAATTTCTCACCGAGCATTTCAGTTACACGGGTATAGTAAAGCCCTGGCATCTTAGCTTGCAGAGCATAATTTCGTGGAATCGATTTCGCATAAGGACCTTTCAGGTCTTGAGCGGTAATTTGATAAGTACCAAATGCCGCAGTTGTTTGATTTTTTAACAAACTGTCCCACGTTAGCTTATCCAGTTCACCACTAATCGGTAACCCTTTAATTTGTTGATAAGCAGCAATGGCTTTTAAGAAATTTTTACCACTCTTAGCATCAATCGGTCCCGGTGATGCATGCAGATTATTTAACATCACTTGCGCGCGCGCATAGGCAGGAAACTGCCCTCGCCCCAGATTGGTTGACCAAGTGGCATTATTGATACTATTTAATGACCAATCTTGTTTTGAATCCGCTTTAATGGCTTCTTGGTTTTTTTCGCTTTTCACATTTTGTTTGGCAAATGTTTGGCTTTGAATACTTAAACCAGTCAGACATAGTAAACAGATAAGACTTGGCAGAAACTTGCCCATATAAAACTCGCTATCTACTTAATTTTATCATTCATTTCTCTAATAAACCATGTAATATCAGATACATGAAGAATATTAATTGAATACCCTAAATTTCATTTTAATAAAGCTTATTGATCATTTTCACATCAAAAATTTAGAACTTATTTTATAAAGTCAACCGTATATTCATTAACCCTGTTCAAATAATGTGTATTATCAGTTTAGCTTTGTATGACTTCATTATCGTTTTTTAAGTAAAATATGCAATAGCACAGGCTGACTATTTCAGTTTTTAAATTCTCTTTTAAAAAAAGAATTAAAATTAACCAATTGAAAATTTTAACGAAGTTTTGAGGTACAATTTTATTTCATTAGCGTTAGCATTTTATCATGACAAGTCTATGACCGAGATGTGCAAAATATAGACTTTAGATTTGTTTTTAATCATTTAATTTGAATTATTGATTAGAAATAGCTGTTATCATTTTAAACTGTTATAGATTATCATCTCATTTATTTTGTAAGTCAGAATTGCCTTGAATACGATCACATTGCTTCAGCCCGATGACTGGCATGCCCATCTCCGTGATGGTCTTGCTTTAAAGCGTACAGTTCCAGATCTCGCCAAACAATTTGCCCGTGCGATTTGTATGCCGAACTTGGTTCCACCTGTAAAAACTGTAGATGAAGCCAATGCTTATCGCGATCGTATTATGGCACATGTACCTGCAGGTCTAAATTTTGACCCACGTATGGTACTGTATTTTACTGACCATACTTCGCCAGACGAAGTTCGTAAAATCAAAGAATCTCAATATGTAAATGCCATTAAACTTTATCCTGCTGGTGCTACCACCAATTCGGATAATGGCGTAAGCGACATCCGCAAAGTCTATGCAGTGATCGAGCAACTTGAAGAACATCAAGTTCCTTTACTGTTACATGGTGAAGTGACTCATCATCATGTGGATATTTTTGATCGTGAAAAACGCTTTTTAGATGAAGTGCTTTCACCTTTATTAAAGCAATTTCCAAAATTAAAATTAGTTTTAGAACATATTACCACCAGTGAAGCAGCACATTTTGTACTCGAACAGGATCGTAATGTTGCAGCAACCATCACCCCACAACACTTATTATTTAACCGTAATGATATGTTGGTCGGAGGGGTTAAACCGCACTTCTATTGCTTACCGATTTTAAAACGTCAAACGCATCAACAGACATTGTTAGAAGTTGCAACTAGCGGAAATCCTAAGTTTTTCTTGGGTACAGATAGTGCGCCACACTCTAAAAATGCCAAAGAAAATGCATGTGGCTGTGCGGGTTGTTACAGTGCTCCAACTGCAATTGAACTGTATGCACAAGCTTTTGACCAAGTGAACAAAATCGAACGTCTTGAAGGTTTTGCCAGTCTCTTTGGTGCAGACTTCTATGGTTTGCCTCGCAATACAAATACGATTACTCTTGTCAAAGAAGAACAGGTAATCCCTGAAAGTTTAGATTATTTGGATGGTGAACAGATTATTCCACTTTATGCTGGAAAAACCATCCAATGGAGAAAGGTGTGACAACTGAAACATTACCTGTGATTGGACAACGATTTCGTGGCTTTTTACCCGTCGTTGTTGATGTAGAAACAGCAGGTTTTAATGCAGATACTGATGCATTGCTAGAAATAGCATGCATCCCGATTGTGTATGATGCTGAAGGCAAATTTGTTCCTGGTGAAGCACATCATGCACATATCAACCCCTTCGAAGGCGCAAATTTAGATCGTCGTTCATTAGATTTCATTGGTATTGATCCGTTTAATCCTATGCGTATGGCGATGGCTGAAGATGAGAAAACAGCTCTTAAGCGTATTTTTAAAGCAGTGAATGACGTGCGTCGTCAACAAAATTGTACGCATGCAGTCTTGGTTGGACACAATGCTCATTTTGATTTAGGTTTTTTAAAAGCGGCGATTGCTCGTACAGGAACAAAAAATCAAAATCCATTTCATAGCTTTTCAGTCTTTGATACGGTCACGTTGAGTGCCGTGATGTTTGGTCAAACTGTCTTAGCAAAATCATGTATTCAAGCTGGAATTGAATTTGATGGTCGAGAAGCACACTCAGCATTGTATGATACACAGAAGACGGCTGAACTGTTCTGCTATATTTTGAACAAACTCGCTCCTCACTTACTTGACACTTTGATGGCGGATCAATAAGATAGCGCCATCTTCTAAACGACCCTATCGTCTAGAGGCCTAGGACATCGCCCTTTCACGGCGGTAACCGGGGTTCGAATCCCCGTAGGGTCGCCATATTTTCTCTCCTTCGCAATACCATTACTTAGTTTTAGTCATTTCAATTTTTTTCTTATACTTTACGCCTAGTTATTTCATTTTATTTTGTGAATTTTCACATTTTAATCTAAAATATTGATTTAGCATTCTCAGTTACATCAAATATGCAATCTCCCGATCAATCGAATCAGCATCTCAATGCTGATGGACAGTCTTTTGTCTTAAAAAGATCCATGACCAAACGACACCTGATTATGCTGTCTCTAGGTGGTGCTATCGGCACAGGTTTATTTTTAAGTTCAGGCGAAGTCATCGCTCAAGCAGGTCCGATTGGTGCTGTGATTTCCTATATCATCGGTGGCTTAATTGCATACATGGTCATGCTATGTTTAGGTGAATTGGCAGTGAATCAACCCGTAACAGGATCTTTTGGTGCATTTGCTGCCAAAAATATTGGTCCCGGTACAGGTTATATGGTCTCATGGATGTACTGGTTAGGCTGGTCTGCAACATTAGGTACGGAGTTTACTGCCGCTGCGATGCTGATGCAGGAATGGTTTCCAACCACCTCCATTTGGCTATGGACCTTAATCTTCATTATCGCGGTACTGATTTCCAACCTCACTTCTACTCGTTTTTTTGCAGAGTCTGAATTCTGGTTGTCATTCGTCAAAGTGGCAACGGTTTTGGTCTTCATTCTGTTAGGCTTGGCAGCGATATTTGGTTTAATTCCATTTCATGGCTATGAATCTGCACCTTTATTCAGTAACTTAACCTCGCATGGTTGGCTGCCCAATGGACTATTTCCAATCTTTGCCACCATGCTGATCGTTAACTTTGCATTTAATGGCACAGAAATGATCGGTATCGCAGCAGGCGAAACAGAAAATCCTGAAAAAAATGTACCGAAAGCAATTCATGCTGCCGTCTGGCGTTTGATGATTTTCTTTGTCGGCACCATTATTGTGATTAGCTCATTATTACCCTATCAAGATGCTGGACTTGCCGTACATGGTGAAGGTATCAGTAATAGTCCATTTGTATCGGTATTTAATTTAATCGGTATTCCTTATGCTGAAGACATCATGCGTTTCGTGATTATCACGGCACTATTGTCTACAGCAAACTCGGGACTCTACGCTGCTTCTCGTATGATGTGGGCACTCTCAGTTCAAAAACAATTACCACGTATTTTTTCTAAATTGACCAAATCAGGTACGCCTGTGATCGCCATTTTGGTAACCATGATTGGAGGCTTACCCGGGTTATTATCAGAACAGTTCGGTGCTGATGTGATTTTCAAAAACTTACTAGGCGTGGCTGCATTTACCATGGTCATCGTATGGATGAGTATTTGCTGGAGTCAATTTAATTTCCGTCGCAAATGGCTTGCTAGTGGAAAGACCTTAGCTGATTTGAAATTTAAGACACCTTGGTATCCACTTGTACCTATCTTAGGTTTTATCACCTGTACCGCAACAGGCTTAAGTATGGCAGCCGATCCTGAAATGCTTTCAGGCTTTATTGGATGCTTGCTCTTTATGGCGATCTGTTATGTGACCTATTATGGTCTGTATCATCAGAAAAATTAATTCATCCCTGAGCTTATCAAGCACCCGTGCTTAAATAGGTGCTTGTGATCAAGCTAAAAGTCAGCATTATTATGGCATCTATGAGATTCAACAATGATGGATACACCCAGAATTCAATCCATATGATTGTCTATCCATAGATCGTGAATTTTGATTTTTTTAATTTTAACGTCATCACAATTTTAATCGTCAAAACCAATCCAATACGTTATTGATTAAATTACATGCTGAAAGAATAATAATTGCTGAAGGATTCACCAGTTAGAAGATAATTCAAGAAATCTGTTTTGACAAAAGTGCTGTTTGTTATTAATATACGCATCACCTCATCACGACCCTATCGTCTAGAGGCCTAGGACATCGCCCTTTCACGGCGGTAACCGGGGTTCGAATCCCCGTAGGGTCGCCATATTCGAGTAAGTTTTTTTACATGAAACTTCTCATAAAAGAACCTGAGCAATATGACTCAGGTTTTTTTATATCTATTGATTTTCAAATGCTTAAAAACACAACAGTAAGACCATTAGAATAATGCGTTTTATTGAACAATTGAACTTTCATTTATTAAAATAACGCGAGCAATATTAAATATAAGTTTTTGATTTAAATAATTAATTAATAGAAATAAAAAATAGTGAAAATTTATATTCTGGATTATTGCCGATTAAAACCACTCAGTCATTGCACTATTTCGCAATTGGACTAAAATAGCGCGCTTCTTGTTTTATTTCCATTAGAAGCTTATGCCGTCATCACCAATTCAAAATGATGCTCAAGTATCATCTAATTCCTCACCACTCAAACGAGCAATGAGTACTCGTCACTTGGTGATGATTTCGCTTGGTGGTGCAATTGGTACAGGGCTTTTTTTGGGATCTGGTGAAGTCATTTCACAAACAGGTCCGATTGGTGCCATCCTCTCTTATATTTTGGGCGGTGTGATTGCATATATGGTGATGCTTTGCTTAGGTGAACTCGCTGTACATATGCCTGAGTCTGGCTCTTTTGGTACTTATGCCCAACGCTATATTGGTCCGGGGACTGGTTATACCGTTACATGGCTGTATTGGCTGACATGGTCAGCAACTCTAGGTACAGAGTTCACCGCAGCCGCTTTATTGATGCAAGAATGGTTTCCACATATTTCGATGTGGTTATGGACACTGATTTTTGCAGCAATTGTGTTTGGCTTAAATATGAGCTCAACCAAATGGTTTGCCGAATCTGAGTTTTGGCTATCACTGGTAAAAGTGATTACCGTTATTGCATTCATTCTTTTTGGTTTGCTGGCGATTTTTGGTCTACTCAATTATCAAGGGCACCATGAAGCCCCCTTATTTAGCAATTTAACCGCTGAGGGTTGGTTTCCACAAGGCTTATTCCCGATCTTTACCACGATGTTGATTGTTAACTTTGCCTTTTCTGGGACAGAGTTAATTGGTGTTGCCGCAGGTGAAACTGAAGATCCTGCCAAGAATGTACCTAAAGCCATCAATACGGCAATTTGGCGCTTGTTGATTTTCTTTGTCGGTACCATCATTGTGATCAGTGCATTATTGCCACATCAAATGGCAGGACTACACGCTGAGGGCGTAAGTAGTAGTCCTTTCGTTACCGTATTTGATCATATCGGTATTCCTTATGCAGAAGATATCATTCGCTTTGTAATCATCACTGCATTGTTGTCTGCGGCGAATTCAGGACTATTTGCTGCCTCACGTATGATGTGGTCACTGTCAGCAAAAAAACAACTTCCAGCAATATTCTCAAGAGTTAATGCACGTGGTATCCCTTATATCGCAGTGATTGTGACGATGTTTGGCGCACTGCCGGGCTTACTTTCAGAACAATTTGCACCTGAAACCATTTTTAAAAATCTATTGGGTGTTGCTGCTTTCACAATGGTTGTGGTGTGGATGAGTATTTGTCTAAGCCAATTTAATTTTAGACGCCAATGGTATAAACAGGGTCATAGTAAAGCGGAGTTAGGTTTTGCCGCGCCGTTGTTTCCGATCGTACCCATTTTAGGTTTTGTATTCTGCTTAATTACCTGTATTAGTATGGTGTTTGATCCTGAAATGGTGGTCGGTTTTATCTGTTGCTTAATCTTTATTGCTATCTGTTATATCAGTTATGCATTCTTATACAAATCTCAGCATGATTCGCAGTCTTAAATAAAAACAGTTTCTGTTTTTCAAATCAAAAGTGTGGCAATGGCTACACTTTTTGTACATTTGGTCATAGTCAAAAAAGGTTTAAGCTCGTAAATTAAATTTATAAATCTTATGTTTGATCACAACCGCAATGAAAATTATTTTTATTCATGGCATGAATCAACAAAATTATAATGCTGATAATTTGAAACAACATTGGCTTGATATTTTTCAACAGGGTATCAATGAACTTAAACTTGCTATTTCAGCCAAAGAGCTTGATATCAGCCTGCCCTTTTATGGTGATTTGATCACTAAGCATCAACTCAGCAATCGCTTTGATCTAGATGCTTTCTTACCTAAGTCATGGGTTAATTTCCATTTGCACAAACATAGCGCAACTGCGCCATCGACAGTTTTAAATACAGCGCCAACCATTCCAATCTTACCTTACTTTATGCCTGAGCATGAGCTAAAACTGTCAAAACGGCTGTATTTAGCTTCTCAGTTATTCAAAGACAAAGCACTTAAAGAATTTTCTGTCATTTTAAATAACTTTCCTAAACTACATGAAAGTCTGATCCATAAGTTTTTGATCGAAACTTATTTATACTTAGCCAATCCTCAATTCATGGATGAAGTTCACCAAAGGATTTTAGCAAGTTTAGAAGCAGATCAAAGCCATGTTATCGTTGCGCACTCCTTAGGCACCGTGATTGCATATAACCTTTTGCAACAACTATCACCTCAGTATAAAATCCAACGCTTCATTACTTTAGGCTCTCCCCTGGCATTTAAAGTTATTCAGTCCAAACTTACACAGCCAATCCAAAGTCCTACTTGCTTAAATGGAGATTGGCATAATTTTTACTCTCCTGATGATTTCCTCACGGCTTTTCCTCTGGTCAATACGCCTTTTGACTTTCAACCCGCCATTTTAAATACATCTATTTCAACATTTATCCATTCCCCGCACCAGATTGCAGGCTATTTACAGCATCCTGCTGTGATTAAAAATATTGTAGAAGCCCTTTAAAGCCATTTGGCTCGATTTCATTGATACTTTGCATGATTTTTGTGTTATTGCTTTGTTTTTATACATATAAATCAAGTTTTCACTTTTATTGTAGAAAAAGGTTTGACACATCTCTGTATTCGCCCTAATATACGCCCACCTCTGAAACGACCCTATCGTCTAGAGGCCTAGGACATCGCCCTTTCACGGCGGTAACCGGGGTTCGAATCCCCGTAGGGTCGCCATTAATTTGATGGTTTCGTTTCAAGTTTTGCCTCAATTTATTGACCCTATCGTCTAGAGGCCTAGGACATCGCCCTTTCACGGCGGTAACCGGGGTTCGAATCCCCGTAGGGTCGCCATATTCGAGATTGTTTTTGCAATAAAACATCTCATAAAAAGCCTGAGCATCATGAATCAGGTTTTTTATTGTCTGACTTTTTATATCTCTTTATTTTTGCCAGCATTCCAATGTTATCGAACATCAATCAATTGCTTTGAATTAAAAAGTGTACTGGGTGCAATTACCATTTCATTCAATGGAATATGTTGATCATATCTTTGTTTCATCAAGGCTTTAACACGTGGATGACTAAGATCAAAGCTGGTTAGACCTTTAATATCTAACTTTATATAATCATTCTTTGACTCGTACAATTTCACTCACCAAACGCCATTTGATTTTCTTGGCTTCTTTTAAAACCATATGTTCATAGCATTCTAAAAAACGTGGTGCAATATCACCTTTAAGCAATACAACTTGTTGCCTCAGATCATAAACATAGTTCTCCTGATAATCATCGCGATCATCATAGCCTGCATGTCTTGGTTCACCTTTAAAATTTAACTGGTCCTCATAACGGTAAACACCATCAATTTTACAGGGTCGTCCAGATGCTAAATAAATATTATTTTTAAGGGGTTTTCGTTCTTGATAATGTCCACGATCAGGAAAAATATCAGGTGCATCTAAACGGCGAATCCATTTACGACTGGCTTCAACATCCAATACCTGATAATTATAGCCTACATCGTAGCTAATCGATCCATAAGCCCCATTTCTTAACGGACGTAAAGCCTTATTCAGGTTATAGTAACTGTCTAAAACAGAAAGTTGACTTGGTAATAATTGTGGAAAATCTTCCAGTTGAAATAAAAAACCCTCTTGTTGTTGCTTTGGCTTGAGATTAAAGTGTTCACAATATTTTGGAAAAGTCTTGACCTCGCAAATCCGTTGCACCAATGTATTGCTTAAATAAGTCAACCAATCGATACTTTTAATACCATCTGCAATACGGTTTCTTTCTCTAATATTAGCTCCTTGATAAATCCCCCAAAAGCGTTCACCCTGCGCTAGCGAGTAGTCTCCCACTCCCATCGGCTTATAAGGCAAAGCACTCTGAAAACCTGCAACCACATGATATACACCCAATTTATCGATACACATCTGAATCAAAGACATTAAAATCTTTTTTTGTTCAATATCAAAAATGAGTTGATTTGGAACACGAAAAGTCAATGTCGAGCATTCTTGTTTACGACCTTCCCAACCCCGATTAGTAAAGGCATAAATCATATATTCAGGTGCTTCATCACGTTCTCCTGATGCACAACGCCATTCGATTTGGTCATCTGGGTGAGGATGTTTAACAACCGCTTCTTGGATACTAGGCAGCACAGTAATATCATAGTAACGCATTACACCTTTTTCATTAACATAAGAGCCCCAAGTAAAATGTTTTGCATAATGCTGATTGTATGCTTCGATACATTCGATGAGGGCTTGACGCTTTTCAGGACTATGCCCTGCAAAATATAAAAAATGTGCTTGAAACTCAGCACCGACTATAAATAAAGATGGCTGACCTTTTTTATGTTCAGACCATTGAAAATCTTTTAAATAAGGTGCTAAATCTTGTTCCGATTGAATAATCATTGAGTTATTTTCCAATATTATGAATGCGCCAAAGTTGCAAAACCTGTAATCAACACTCCACCACCTACAGCTTCAGTTGCACCGATTGCGCCTGCTGTGGCAATCGCACCGCCTGTTGCACCGACCAAGACTACAGTCCCACAAATAAATGCACCTCCAATCCCTACGCTGGCGGTAATGGGTATCATCAGGCTTTTATATTCTTGTAAAGGGACTAATTTTCGATAAAACTGTACCTCTGGTGAAGGTGGCGAAATCAGCTTACCTAAAGCACCCAACATACTGGGGATGCCTTTTTTAGCAGTTAGCCCTGTATTGGCAGGACGAAAAGTAGCATTTTTATAAGGTGTTGGATTTTTAATCGGCGGATAAACTTTTACAGGCATCTTCTTTCCACCATTTGGCGGTTTTCGAGTCTCACAGCGACAGTCTTTATCTGATAAATCTCTAACTTTTCCTTCAGCAATTCTCTCGTATGCTTCTAATTGCCCATCCCCCCAATCATCTTTCCCAAACTTAATTTCAACCAAGCGTTCTATATTTTTTTGCTTAGGCTTAAACCTTTTCCAATCAATTGTTCCAGACATCCGCATTTCTATGATTTCAGCCGCCTTAATGGCTAAAACCGTAACATCAGGGATACGAAAATCACCTTTGCTTAAGTTTTCAATTTGTTTTTTTGCCGCGCCCAATGGAAATGTTGAAGGACGATGCATCCGTGCAGGATCTTCACTCATTAACGGTTCTGGAAATTCACCCGTCATATCATAGCCCACTTCGGCTAAGTACGCCCAAACACCAAAATTTAAATCTGCTTCTGCCTTGATGGCTTTGGTGACTGTCTGTTGATAAAGCTTTTGACCAATTGCCCCAATTTTAGGGGCTTTGCTTGCTGCACAAATATGAGCGCATAAATAGGTCTTGTTTGTACCTGTTTCTAACTTGATCTCTGTACCTTTGGTACTGGGTTTAGTGACTGATGGTTTGGTTTTATTGGGACTGGTAGAGCCTGAACCAGTTGTATGACGTCCTGACATTTTTATTTTCCTTATTCTTGGTCAGTTATATGATAATGATCAAATTGTGCTTCATCTTCATCATCAACGATTTCTAAATTTACAGGAAGCTTTTCATGTGTCCAAAGGTACTCCGTTTGTCCTTTCGCGTTGGTATATCCCTCAAGCACTGAACCATCTTCGGCACTTAGGCGATATTTCTGTCCTTCAACTGGCTGACCATCATCATCTTTAAGTGTAAAAAACTCGTGATACCGCTGTGGTTTAGAGATGATTTGTTCTGGTAATGCTGAATCATCCTGATCATCTGACCAACCACTTAAGTTTTGACTGGCAATAAGTCGATGACCACAGCTTAATAGGCAACCGTGGTACGCAATTAATTTCCCATGATCGTTAAAGCATGACCAACCATTCATAATTTTTTGTGGTCGATTACAACATAGTACTTTCATACCGACCGAAGCAGCGGGGCGTCCTAAAATAATATGCCTGACATTGCCCTCAACCACTACACCACCACCAGAAGTACGGTCTCCAAGACAAATAAAATAATGTGTTGTCAAAATTATAACCTTTTCTTATTTTTAATCGATAATGATAATTGTTTAACATAAAAACACCGTATATCAAATTACAAAGCTGTAATCTAAAAAATTTTCATAGATAAAAATTCTATAATTTTTCAGTAAGATGACAGAATCAATTTTTTACTTATAATTGTTTTCATTCATCTTTGATTTTTGGAAGTTTTTAACTTTCTATAAAATTTAATTTGTAAGATAAAAATTACACAGCACCATCTGAGATTGAGAACTTAAATAAATTACTTAAACACTACCCTCCTTTATGTTGAAAAAATCAGAAATTAATTTAGCTCAGAATAAAAACTCGCAAAAATCCTTAGATGAGCAGATGATACATACTCCTCCCACTCAATGGTAAAGTCCATATCACTGCAACATCGTTCACCCCTCTTTGATTAAGTATTAAAAAAGGCAAAATAAATACTTATTTTGCCTTTGTTAATCTATAACACTGGTTTTATCTCTATGTATAGATGAAGCTCACTGCTCTATTCATCATTCAATGCGCATTCAAAACTACTTGGTATTTGTCCACAACGGACTTTTTTCAAAATCTTCATCATTGCAGGATCATAGTAACCTTCTTTGGTCATCTGAATACGTGCTTCACGCATAATCTTGATATAGCCAGGCTTGTCAGCTTCACGGATATCAAACCAATATTTGTCAGGTACTTCTCTTTCGATTTTATCAACAAACTCAAACGCTGGGCTGAGTTGCTTGGAAATCATTTCTCGTGCAATTGGTCCCATTCCAGCAGGGAATTTATTACGATGCATGATCAATGTTCCTGTCACTTGAATGAGCGGAAACTTGATAATACCGCCGACCACATTCCCATTTTTATCAGTCATGCCCTTTTTTAACTCTAAAGGCTTAAACAACAATGCAGGACCAGCCATAATATCAACTTCTTTATTATTAAACTTGCCCCCCACTGTTAATAAATCCACTGAAACAGGTTGCGCACCCACATTTTGTACCAGTTTTTTCTGCGTTCCATCAAAATTCATGACTGCAACTTTTTTACCTGCCGCCTTAGATAAAGTATCAATACGGCGGTCATTGACCATGATGTACGCAGCACCCAAAGGCACGATTCCGACGACCTCATAATCACGATTGACCATTTTTGCATCATACTCAGGTCGTGCAAGTAACTGAATCACAGTGGTCAATTGCTTGTAATTTTGCACAGCACCAATTGCATCAATACTGCCGACGAAAGGATTAAATTGTCTCGCTCGAATATTACTGATGCCTGCACCATCACAGCGTTTACTTCTAAAATCTTCAGTTAATACACGTTCATCGGTATAGACACGTAAATTAATATCTGTGGATGCTGTTTTCTTGAGTTTTGGATAATTTAAGTCAATATGCATCGACAATTTGGTTGGGCGTGTGATCTTCATATCCACACCAAATTCTTTGGCGATTTGGGTGATTCGTGGCAGTTCACTGATATAACTGGTGGCTTGTTCAAAAGCCTCACTATTCGCCCCATCTGGTGAAAATACACAGAGCGTGACAGTTTTAGGGATTTGTTGCCAAACTTTAGGATCATTCATCAAGGTTTTAATTTTATTTTTTGAATGTGCTGAAAGTTCCAGATTTAATTTAGGTGCTACAGGTGGCGCAGCATAAGACAGCACAGACAAACTACTGGTCAATGCAAATATAGTTGCCTTAACCCATGGTCGTGACGGCATTCTTCGATGTGTATTCAGGTTATCTTGCATCACTTTGTCCTATTTATATTCTTGTTGATCCATCATCACTCACGTGAATTCTTATTCAGCCTAATAGAAGTCTGAAACTTTTCAATTGACTGTGCAAAATCCAACATTTGTCAAAAAAGATAGTTTATTGATTCCGATTTAAATGACTATTTTAAGTTGATGTTTATCAGATAATTAACAGGATTAGAAAGATTTGTCCATTTATCGAAAAACTTGATAGGAGTTAAAATATCTACTCATCTAGCGTTTGTCATAGCGTTTGTCATAATCAGCTACATCGATTTTAAACAAAAAATGCGACAATCTTTTAATCTCAGATCAATCAAAACTGTAATTTTCTCAATCCTGTTGTGATTCAATTCGTTGTATACTGTTTACAGTTTGGAGTTAAACTTGACGGCATGAATCAAAATTCACAACTGCGCAAAATCATCAGTCAACAACGACGCAAGTTGAATTCACAGCAACAAAAAATGATCGAGTTGCGTTGCTTAAAGCAATGTTTAAAGCATCCGAAATTTTTAAACGCGCAGAAAATTGGACTGTATTTAGATGCTTTTGGAGAAGTAAAAACCAAACGTCTGATTGAATATTGCTTTACTCAGGGTAAAAAAGTTTATTTACCCATGATCTGTAATATGAATAATCACTTGGTTTGGGTCAAAATTTCCTACCAGCAATATCAAAATAAACGCTTTTCATTACATCGTTTAGGTATGTTAGAGCCCATGGCAAGCCGTGGAAAGCATGTTTCGACACTAGATGTTGTGATCATGCCATTATTGGCTTGTGATATAAAAGGAACACGAATGGGCATGGGAGGTGGTTTTTATGATCGAACGCTTGCTTCCGCTTTTCAACAGCCCCATCGACTAGGTTTAGCACATGATTTTCAGTTTCTACATACTGAATTAGCAAGAAATTCGTGGGATCAATCCCTTGATAGCCTGATTACACCAATAAAAACTTACTATTTCAAACGCCAGATAGGTCAATAAATTCCTTTAGGCTTGTTTGTAAATCAAATACTTGCGTTTTTTTAACTTTTTTATTAAGTAAAGCCCTTGTAATTTTTGAAATACACATCACTATAAAAAACATGGCAACACCGTTGTCACTCATTAGGAGTGCCCATGTCTGAAATTATTATGAATCAAGAAAACTTAGAGCCACAGGTTCCAAGTGTATTACCGCTGTTAGCGTTGCGTGACGTGGTGGTTTATCCACACATGCAAATTGCGCTATTTGTGGGTCGTGAAAAATCGATCAATGCAGTTGATGTGGCTCGTAACAGTGACAATTTAGTATTTGTAGTTGCGCAAAAAGATTCGCTTACAGAAGAAATTGATCACGACAACCTATATCAATATGGTACTGTCGCTAAGATTGTACAAGTTGTAAACCATGAAAATGATGAAAACTGCATCAAAGTGCTCATTGAAGGTTTACACCGTTCTAAGCTGGTTGAGATCATCGACAATGATGAATATTTATCGGCAGAACATGCGTTAAGTCCAATGACTGTATCGATAGACAACGCTACCCAAACAACACGTGTGGATGAATTACGTGCACTGTTTTCACAGTATGCAGAAGCAAAATTACGTAATGCACGTGAGTTGATTGCAGCAGCCAACAAAATTGACGATTTACTGCAACTATTATTCTTTGTTGCAACACGTGTACCTTTGAATATTGATGTCAAACAAAAATTCTTAGAACACGATGAGTTTGAGGCACATTTACAAGAACTCATGACTTATTTGTTACAACAGTCTGAAGAACAACAGATTGAACAAACTTTGCATGACTCTGTAAAACGTCAAATGGAAAAAAACCAACGTGAATACTTCCTCAATGAAAAGATGAAGGTCATTCAACGTGAACTTTCCGACATGAATGGCGGTGCGGAAGATGATGTTGCTGAAATTGAAAAACGTTTAGCAGAAGCTGATTTACCTGAACATGTACGTAAAAAAGCTGAAAATGAGTTCCGTAAACTCAAAGCGATGCAACCTGCGTCAAGCGAAGCTGCTGTGGTACGTAATTATATCGAGGCAATTTTAGATACGCCTTGGAATAAAGCCAGCAAAGTTAGCATTAACTTGGCAAAAGCTCAGGAAATCTTGGACACAGACCACTACGGTTTAGATGAAGTCAAAGAACGTATTGTTGAATACCTTGCTGTTCAGTCACGCGTGAAAAAACTTCGTGGTCCAATCCTATGCTTAGTCGGACCTCCAGGTGTGGGTAAAACCTCTCTTGGTGAATCCATTGCTAAAGCAACCGGACGTGAATTCGTTCGTATGGCACTTGGTGGCGTCCGTGATGAAGCAGAAATTCGTGGTCATCGTCGTACTTATATCGGTGCGATGCCAGGTAAAATTGTGCAGTCTTTAACCAAAGTCGGTGTTAAGAACCCATTGTTCTTACTCGATGAGATTGACAAAATGGCACAGGATTATCGTGGTGATCCAGCATCTGCATTACTTGAAGTACTTGATCCATCACAGAACAGCAAGTTTAATGATCACTATCTAGATCTTGACTTAGATTTGTCAGAAGTGATGTTCATCTGTACTGCCAACAGTATGAATATTCCTGAGGCGTTATTAGACCGTATGGAAGTGATTCGTTTACCGGGCTATACCGAAGACGAAAAAGTCAATATTGCGGATCGTTATCTTGTTCCTAAAGCGATTAAGAACAATGGATTACGTACTAAAGAATTGACTGTTCATGAAGAAGCTATTCGAGACATCGTGCGTCGTTATACACGTGAAGCTGGGGTGCGTAGCCTAGAGCGTGAAGTTTCAAAAATTGCGCGTAAAGTGGTGAAAGAGTCTGTAAGCAAGAAAGCCAAGAACTTGCATATCGATGTCACTGCTGAAAACTTACCTGAATATTTAGGTGTGCATAAGTTTGATTACGGCATGGCTGAAGAAGAAGCTCAAGTTGGTCGTGTAAATGGCTTGGCTTGGACTTCTGTCGGCGGTGAGTTGTTAACCATTGAGGTTGCGGCCGTCAAAGGTAAAGGTAAATTCATTACGACGGGTTCACTCGGTGATGTGATGAAAGAGTCGATTACAGCTGCAATGACTGTGGTTCGTACACGTGCAGATGAATTAGGTATTGAAGCTTCTCGTTTTGAAGAAACCGATGTACACGTTCACTTGCCTGAAGGTGCAACACCGAAAGATGGTCCTTCTGCAGGTTTAGCTTTAACAACTGCGTTGGTTTCAGCATTTACAGGTATTGCAATTCGTCCTGATATTGCCATGACGGGTGAAACCAGTTTAGGCGGCCGTGCAATGCGTATTGGTGGCTTAAAAGAGAAACTTTTAGCGGCACATCGTGGTGGTGTTAAACTGGTGTTTATCCCACAAGAAAACGTACGTGACTTGGCTGAAATCCCTCAAAATGTGAAAGATGGTTTAGAGATTAAAGCAGTGAAAAGTATCGATGAGATCCTTCCACTTGCTTTGGTTGAACAACCAACACCATTGGTCAAAGCACCAATCGTGAAAGCGGTAGATGAAGGCAAAAAAGCTGCGCGTCATTAATATAATGATATTCAACAATTCAGAAAAGAGAATGCTTCGGCATTCTCTTTTTTTATGGCTGTGAATAAAAAACAAACCTGCTTACAAAATACAGCTGTACAACATTCAAGTTTGTCATAAGCTAATCACAATAAAGTCTAAAAATAATATTTGCTGGCTGAGCTAAAGTTTATCTACTCAAGCAAACTGCCAACGAATGGTCTAATACATATAACAGTAAAACAAAAGGACACCATCATGCCAAATCCAGTCTGTTGGTTTGAAATCTATGTTGATGATATGGAACGAGCCAAATTATTTTATCAAACTGTATTGGGAACAGAACTCAGTTTATTGAGCGACCCGACTGATGCAAATACCCAAATGTGGGCTTTTCCATCCGACATGAACCAGTATGGCTCCACTGGAACCTTGGTAAAAATGCAAGGTGTGAGTGCAGGTGGAAACAGTACGATTATCTATTTCAGTAGTGAAGACTGTGCGATCGAAGAAGCTCGTGTTGAAGCTGCGGGAGGACAAATTCATCAAGCAAAAATGTCAATCGGCCCCCATGGACATATCGTTTTAGCTGTAGATACCGAAGGTAATATATTTGGAATTCATTCAATGAATTAACTGAACAGTTTCAGAACATTGAAACTTTTAGAATTTACATTTATATTGGTTGAAAAATAACCAATCATCCTCATATATACATTAAGCAAATATGCGTGCTGTAGTGTGGTTGCTTAATGTTGATTTGATCTCCAGACGAATCAACATTAAAACACAGTCCTACCCATTTCGGACTGTGTTTTTTTATGGATCACTTTTAGCAAACTTATGGGCGGTTTTGCTTCCATTGCTGATATTTCTGACTGATTACTGCAGCAATTAAATCATAGTTTTCCCAAGTGTCTTCTACTGCATAAGTTTCAGTTAAGCCTTTTGAATAAACCAAGGTTTCATCATAATCTTTAAAATATTGATGACTTTCATAATAAACTTGCGTAAATTCAAAGCCTTCTTCATTTAAGTCTTCTTCCCAGAATTTTTCATCACACATATCTGTCAAAAACCGTAATCCAGTCATTTGACGAGTACGCACTTGTTCTAATTCAGTTTCACTTTCTTCTTGATGAAACTCACCTTCTAAATGATGATTGATCATCCATGCCAAATACATGCCGATATGCGTTCCACCATTTTTGTAGGGAAATCCAGCTTGTTCAGCGGATTCAGCATGCCAATCTATCCGGTCTATTGCCATGGTTTATTTTCCTATTTGATTGTGATTATTTGCTTTGAATTTTAATAAATATCAGCGCTGTAGTTATTGACGAAAAACTGCTGACCAAATTTAAAAAGCCCTGACATCAATTCAGGGCTCAAGGTATATGCTTAACTTTGAAAATAGCGTAAATCCAAACGACCTTCGTAAACAGTAGCCGTTGGTCCGGTCATCCACACCACATCACCTTCTTTCCATTCAATTTGTAATTTACCGCCTGCCAATTCAATTTCCACATTGTTGGCAAGCAAACCACGACGCATACCTGACACAGCTGCTGCACATGCACCTGTCCCACATGCCATGGTTTCACCTACACCACGTTCAAAGACACGTAAGCGAGCGTGCTTTTCATCTACAATTTGCATAAAACCTGCATTGACCCGTTGTGGAAAACGTTCATGAGACTCTACTTGTGGACCGATATGCGCAACATCTGCAGTTAAAACATCAGTAACGATGGTCACTGCATGCGGATTACCCATATTGACCACATCAATGGTCAGTGACTGATTATCTGCCAAAGCGATGTCATACAAAGCATCTGGCTCTTCAGCAATAAATGGAATCTCTTGCGGTAAAAATTTCGGATAGCCCATATTGACACGAACCCAACCATTTTCACCCAACTCTGGTTCGACAATGCCTGCACTGGTCTGCACTTTAAAGCGCTTCTTATTGGTCAATTGACGCTCGTAAACAAAACGAGCAAAGCAACGCACCCCATTACCGCACTGCTCTACTTCAGAACCATCTGCATTAAAAATACGATATTTAAAGTCAACATTAGGAAAATCTGGTGGTTCAACAATGAGAAGTTGATCAAAACCAATGCCAAAATGACGATCAGCCAAACGACGGATCGTCATTGCATCAAAAAAGGCACGTTGGCTAATCAAATCAACCACCATGAAGTCATTGCCCAGACCATGCATTTTGGTAAATTCTAATAACATCTAAAATTACTCCTTAAGGCAACAAACGTTCATTTTCCCAAAGTGATTCAATACTTTCTCGTTTACGAATCACATGAGATTGCTCACCATCCACCATCACTTCTGCAGCACGACCACGACTGTTATAGTTTGAACTCATAACAAAACCGTATGCACCAGCACCCAAAACAGCAAGATGGTCATTTTCTTTAAGCGCAAGTTCACGCGCTTTACCTAAGAAATCACCTGTTTCACAAATAGCGCCGACAATATCCCAAGTTTTGTTTTCAACATCAGTGCGTGACTTAACTGGCTGAATATCCATCCAAGCCTCATACAGGGATGGGCGAATTAAATCATTCATGGCTGCATCGATAATTGCAAAGTTACGGTGCTGAGTTGGTTTAAGCAAATCAACTTTAGTCAGTAAAACGCCAGCATTTGCTGAAATACTCCGCCCTGGTTCCATATATACTTTTAAACCCAGTTTTTCTAAAGCTGGACGCATAGACTCAGCATATTCAACAACACTTGGTGGCGTTTCATCTTTATAAGTCACGCCCAAACCGCCACCGATATCGATATGCTGTAAATGAATGCCGAGCGTTTTAAGCTGTTCGATCATCATCATAATACGATCAAGCGCATCCACAAAAGGCTGAGTTTCAGTCAATTGTGAACCAATGTGACAATCAATTCCAACCACATCTAAATTTTGCAAAGACGCTGCATATTGATAGGTTTCAAAAACCACATCAGAAGGAATACCAAATTTATTTTCTTTCAACCCTGTTGAAATATAAGGATGGGTTTTGGCATCAACATCTGGATTGACTCGTAGAGAAATAGGTGCTTTTTGACCTAAACGTGCCGCAACATTTTGAATACGATCAAGTTCAGCATGTGATTCCACGTTGAAACATGCAATACCCACTTCCAACGCTTTTTGTATATCTTCTTCTTGTTTGCCTAGACCAGAAAACACGATTTTTGATGGATCACCACCTGCCGCAAGTACCCGTGCAAGTTCACCACCTGTGACAATATCAAAACCACAACCCAGTTTTGCCAATACATTCAATACTGCAAGATTAGAGTTAGACTTCACCGCAAAACAAATTTGATGATCGATAAAGCTAAAGGCTTTATCCATATCTAAATAATGCTTTTCAAATGTCGCTTTTGAATAGACATAAAGTGGTGTGCCATATTGCATAGCAAGCTGATCTAAAGAACATTGCTCTGCATGCAATACCCCATCAATGCGGGAAAAACTCATGAATGTATCCTTTCAATGAAAGTTTAAATAGGTTTAATTTGAAGTCACTTGTGATGCTGGGACAGACTGATCTGCGGGAACAGCCTGATCCACTGCTTTTTTCTCAGTCTGAACAGATTTACTGTCATTCTTTGAATACAACAAGTATTTGGCACGCTTGTCATAATCAGGGCTATTGGCTAACTGTAAATTACCAGATTGACCACAGCCTACTAAAACGGCACCACTTAAAACTAAACCGATGCTACAAATTGCTAAACGCATCTGCTCACCTATTTCCAAAATTTTTGTCAGTATACCTTGATTCTAAAATATAGACCAAAATAACAGGCGCTCAAGCTTAAAATGAGAATAAAAAAAACGCCAGTACATTACTGGCGTTTTCTTATGAGTATCTTTGAAATAGCTAATTACTGTTTTTTCTTATAAAAACAGAAATAGCCAATCGCAAGGATAATTAACCAAATTGGGCTGACCATCAATGATTTCAAAGTATCTGGCTCTAAAGCGAGGATACCAATTGTTCCAATGAAGAAAATAATCACCACATAGCAAGTCAGAGGTCCACCCGGCAATTTAAATACGGATTTTGCATGAAGTTCTGGACGTGTTTTGTAATATACCAAGTAACTCCACAGGATAATAATCCATACGAGAATGAATAAAATCGTTGAAAGTGTCGTTGCTAAAGTGAACGCTTCAACTGTATTTGGTACGAAATACTGTAATGCAGCCCCCCCCAGCAAACACACGCCAGAGAAATATAAAGCGTTGGCTGGAACAGCACGGCGATTGAGCAAACCAAATGCTTTTGGACCTTGATCTTCACGAGAAAGTCCAAACAACATACGACTGGTTGAAAACACACCACTATTCATTGAAGACATAACTGATGACAGTACCACCAAGTTCATGATGATCGCTGCTGCAGCAATACCCGCTTGACTAAATAAGTTTACAAATGGGCTGACTTTAGGGTCAATTTGATCCCAAGGTGTCACGGACATGACGATAACCAAAGCCAAGACGTAGAAGAAAATAATACGAATTGGAATCGAGTTGACTGCTTTAGGTAAATTCTTTTCAGGATCTTTAGTTTCAGCAGCTGTCGTTCCTACAAGCTCTACCCCAACAAAGGCAAAAATTGCAATCTGGAAACCCGCTAAAAAGCCTTCAAACCCTTTAGGGAACATGCCTCCGTGATCCCATAAATGAGTAAAGGATGCGACTTGACCTGTAGCAGCTGAAGTAAAGCCCGTAAAAATCATCCAGAGTCCAACTAAAATCAGTACCACGATGGCAATAATCTTAATCAACGCAAACCAGAATTCGAGTTCACCAAACAGTTTTACAGTAACGAGGTTCAATCCCATAATAAAGAAAATGGCAGCAACACTGATCATCGCGCCTTCGGTTGGTGTAAATGCCACGCCGTTATTAAAGAACTGTAAATAGTAGATAATGGCAGATAAATCTGCGATACCGATGGTGATCCAACACAACCAATACGTCCATCCTACAAAATAACCTGCCCAAGGACCGATTAAATCTGTTGAAAAGTCGATAAATGACTTGTATTGCAAGTTTGATAGTAGCAATTCCCCCAGCGCACGCATGACGAAAAACACCATCAAACCAATGATCATGTAGATAAATAATATTGAAGGTCCTGCAAGACTAATTGTCTTCCCTGACCCCATGAATAATCCTGTCCCAATCGCACCACCAATTGCAATTAATTGAAGATGGCGATTTGATAAACTTCTAGATAGTTCACCTGTTTCCGCAGAAGAACTGAGGTTTTCATTTGACATTGTTATATTCTTCTCTCAGATTTGTTTTACAAAAGTAGCTTAAAACAAAAAAAATAAAAAAGCCTTTTTCAATAGATACGCCTAATTATCTAGGATTTTCCATCTTTTAGCTTATTAAATAGTCAATAGACTATTCCTTACCTTTCTTATTTTTACCGTTCCTTCATTTTGCAGTTTACGTGCCAAAATTGTTTTTGGCGAGATGTTGTGCAAAAAATTGTATTTCAATGTCGCTATTGGTACATTCAGCACATCATTGAAAAGGTATATGCACTCAAAATGGGCAAAGTCAAAACTGTTTATCGTTGTGAACAATGTGGTACAGACCATCCAAAATGGGCAGGTCAATGTTCAGACTGTGGTGAATGGAATTCTCTGACTGAAGTCCGTATTGAACCTGTGGTATCACATCGAGCAAAACCGATGGGAGGGGGATATGCTGGACAAGCAGCCAATGTAACACTGTTAAATCAAATCACTGTTTCCAATGAAACGCGTTTAGGAACAGGAATTGGAGAATTTGATCGAGTACTCGGTGGCGGGTTGGTTACGGGTTCTGTGGTATTGATCGGTGGTGATCCAGGTATTGGTAAATCAACGATTCTTTTGCAAACAGCAACCCACATGGCTGCAGCGAACAGCTCCGCACTTTATGTCACAGGTGAAGAATCACTTTCTCAAGTCGCCTTACGTGCAAACCGTCTGGACTTAGCCACAGATAAATTACAGGTCATGGCTGAAACCTGTGTTGAAAGAATCTGTGACACCTTGGCACAATTGCGTCCGGCTGTTGCCATACTAGATTCTATCCAAACCTTATATACCGAAACCTTACAGTCTGCACCCGGTGGCGTATCACAAATTCGTGAATCAGCTGCACTTTTAACTCGTTTTGCAAAAAATAGTGGTACCGCCCTATTCATTGTTGGTCATGTCACCAAAGAAGGTTCACTCGCCGGACCGCGAGTTCTCGAACATATGGTCGACTGCGTATTGTACTTTGAAGGGCAGTCAGATTCTCGCTACCGTATGATTCGCGCAGTGAAAAACCGTTTTGGTGCGGTTAACGAATTGGGCGTATTTGGTATGACAGATAAAGGCTTAAAAGAAGTTGCAAACCCATCTGCTATTTTTCTAAGCCGTTATGATGAAGCCATCCCAGGTTCTGTGGTCATGATCAGTCGTGAAGGTACACGACCCTTGTTGGTCGAAGTTCAAGCGTTGGTTGATGATGCACATGGACAACCGCGTCGAGTCGCACTCGGTCTAGAACAAAACCGTTTAAACATGCTACTTGCCGTTATGCATCGTCATGGTGGTGTACAAACTTCAGGGCAAGATGTCTACGTCAATGTGGTGGGTGGATTAAAGATTACTGAAACAGGTTCAGATTTGGCGGTCCTGTTGGCTTGCGCGTCCAGTCTACGTTCTAAAGCATTGCCTCAACAATTGGCTGTTTTTGGCGAGGTGGGGCTATCTGGAGAAATACGCCCTGTTCCCAATGGACAAGAACGTCTTAAAGAAGCCATTAAACACGGTTTCAAGTACATCATTGTACCAAGAGGCAATGCTCCACAAAAACCAATTGCAGGTGTACAGGTGATTGCTGTTGCTCGTTTACATGAGGCACTTACTGAGGCGATGCAATTGAGTGACGAAGTCGCTTGAGATCGGCAAGTACGCTGTGTTGCTAAGTCAGTTAATATTGTTGAATATCAAATGCACTGACTGTTAACTCTAAAAATACTTGGATTGAGAAAAAACGTGCAGCTGTTTGTTTTAACGATCAGTTGCACGGTTAAACTCATGGCACGATGAGAATCAAGATACAGAATTGATCAGGCTGAATGCTTTTGAATTGAACAATTCCACCAATATGATAAAACATCTTTAAATCAAGACTTTTCAATTATTTCAATGCATTAGAAAAAACAAGTTCCAATCCATCAAGCTATCAATATATTCGTTATGATTATGTGAATATATGCACAAATAAATCTCAAAAACATTGAAATTCTAGTCAAAAGACTGCATAAATACAGATATGAAAAGCAAAGCCTCATAATCTTGCTTTCATACTCATAAACATATTTTTAAATAGGTACATTCAATGGAAGTTCGACAGCGCGGCTTGATCGCAGGTATTTTAATGGCAACTTTGGCTGTAGCACCTTTAGCCGAAGCAAAACGTGCGGGTGGTGGTAAAAGCCATGGCATGAGCCGTTCTTCGAGTTCAAGTCAGTCTTATTCTCAACCTCGACAAGTTACGCCTGCTCAACAACCAATGCCAGCTCAAGCGGGTCAGCAAAAGTCAGGCTCTGGTGTCGGTAAAATGGTTGCTGCTGGTGTGGCTGGTGCGGCAGTGGGTGCAATTGCTGCCAATGCAATGGCTGACAACAACAATGGGAATTCACAAGCTCAGACCAATGATGCTGAATTAGCCAAACAACAAGCAGCTCAGCAAGAAGAGAAAAAAGGTGGAATCCCGAGCTGGATTTGGTTGATCTTGATCGCGGGTGCTGCATTCTTCTTGTTCCGTAAATTCGGCGCTAAAAAAAAATTAGCGGGCAATAATCCTTATGCACCAAATACGTCAGGTCCTACATCTGCGCCATTTGGTCAAAATAATACAGCACGTAATTCAGACAATACCAATATTTTTGGTCAGTCTGTCAATGGTGGTGCTGCGCCTCAAGCGCCTTTTGGTGCAGCATCAATGCAAAGTGGCAATCAGCTTCCTGATGGTACTGAACCTGCTGCTTTCTTACGTGTAGCACGCCAACGTTTTAATCATATTCAATCGATGAACTCTGTCAGTAACATTGCAGAAATTCAACGCTACTTAACACCTGATCTTTATCAGTCCATGTATAACGATATCATGGCGAACCAAGATCAAGATGTTGCTGAGTTTTCGAACTTAAATGCATTGGTGGTCGATAGTGCAACTGAAAATGGTCAATATGTGGTAAGTGTTCGTTTTACTGGTACAGTCAGTGAAGATTTAAATAGTCTGCCTGCACCATTCTCTGAAGTATGGCACTTTGTAAAACCTGCGGGTTCTAACCAAGATTGGTTAGTGGCAGGTATCCAACAAGAAAGCTAATCAAATCGGTAATGTTTAGTTCATCAAAACCAGCGCTTAGGCGCTGGTTTTTGTTTATCTTCGCCAAATAAAAGAGACCCAAACCAGTGATAATGATCTCTGTCATAGCCATTAGTATCAGAAAATCATGATTATTAAATTGCTTTGAAAAGTTGAATGATATATTTATATTTCACATAACCATGTAAATAGAGTAGAACAATGAATAAAATAATATATGCAACGCTCATGACTCTCAGTACATTGAGCACTGCAAGCTTTGGTTGTGAACCTGCTTCCATGGATTGGGAGGGATTTTATAAAACTTATGATTCAAATAAAAATAATACGTTTGAACTCAATGAGTTTTTAAAAGTTACAGACTTTGCCCCATACCCTTGGCCAGATGACCGACAGTTTCAAGGCAAAGATAAAAACACTAAACTATTTAAATATCTAGATGAAAACAATGACGGAAAACTTACAGAAGACGAATTTGTCAAAATTTATACCTTATTCCCAAATCCTTGTGCCAATTGGCCTCACAAGCCGAAATGGAAGTTTTGGTAAAGCCCAATGTGATCAACATGCCATAAATTGGCTTTAATGAAAAAACTTGTTTTTATTGCACTATTTTGATCACCTTGAGAACATAAAAAAAGCCCTGAAATATCAGAGCTTTTATGCATTAAAATTAACGTTTTGGAAGTGGAATAAATTGTGAGTCATTATTCACAACTTTTCGTTCACCCACTTTAACTGTTAAATTCACTTTTTGATCGCCACGTACAACTTCCACTTGAATTTCAGTATTTGGTGCTTGTAAAGCGACATAATTAATCAAATGTGAAGTCGATGTAATGTCTTCATTATTGACTTTCACAATACGGTCACCGACTTTAATTCCTGCTTCTGCCGCTGGACCTCGTTTCAATACATCGGCAACAACTACACCAGGTTGACGAGGTTGTAACACATCTTCTTGTGTCGGTGGAACTAAACTAATCCCCATCCAGCCACGAATCACTCGACCATCTTTTAAAATCGAATTGAGTATTTGCTGGCAAATTTTTGCAGGGATTGCAAAACCAATGCCTAAAGATCCACCTGACTGTGAGAAAATTGCAGTATTTACACCAATCAAATTCCCAGCAACATCAATCAATGCGCCACCAGAGTTACCTGGATTAATCGCTGCATCTGTTTGAATAAAATCTTCATAAGTATTGATTCCAAGATCAGAACGCCCCGTTGCAGAGATAATCCCTTGAGTCACAGTTTGCCCCACCCCAAATGGATTACCAATTGCCAAGACAACATCACCCACCTCATTACCACTCAATTTAAACGGCAATACAGGCAAATCTTTTAAACCAATTTTAATGACTGCCAAATCTGTATCTGGATCTGTTCCAATCACAGTTGCTTCGGCACGGCGTCCATCTTGCAAGGCAACAACAATTTGATCTGCTTGCGCAATCACATGGTTATTCGTCAAAATGTAGCCATCTGGACGGACAATTACCCCAGACCCCAAGCTATTTTCATTCTGGTTTTGATTCTGTTCAGGAATCTGATTACCAAAAAACTCTCGAAATGCGGGATCATTAAGCAATGGATGATTCTGTTTTACTTTTTGGGTGGTAAAAATATTGACCACCGCAGGCGCTGCAACTTTAACAGCAGCACTGTACGACACCACACCACCTGTTCTAGACGTATTAACCAACGGCTCTACTTTCTCCGCCGGCATCTTTACGCCATCCGCTGCAATCGGCGCTTTGGGTTGTTGAAGTTTCTGCCATACGACAAAACAAATAATTACCAATATTAGTAAAACCCAAGGGAGCCAAGTAAATGAACGCCGCACGTTTTTATTCCTCTAAGAATTTTTTAATTCGTTGATGCAAAAGCAATTTGTATATTGTAAAGCAATTCAATAAAGAAACATAAAAAATACAAAGAGTTTTGTTCAGCTTTAGTTACAGTTTAAAATGTGTTTTGGTATTCTTCAATTACTCTATTTTCATAAAAGGTTATTCATGGCTTTACTTAAAGATATTATTCTGTGGTGTGATCAAACCTTAAAATCACCTGAATTTAAAGACTACGCGCCTAACGGTTTACAAATTGAAGGAAAATCTGAAGTAAAGAAAATTCTTTGTGCAGTCACAGCTTCACAAGATGCAATTGATGCCGCCATTGAAAAAAAAGCGGACCTGTTATTGGTCCATCATGGATATTTCTGGAAAGGTGAACCTTACCCAATTACAGGGATGCGAGGAAAACGCATCAAAAGTCTCATTCAAAATGATATTTCTCTTGTCGGCTATCATTTGCCCTTAGACTCACATCCAATATTGGGCAATAATGCGATGATTGCTCAAATATTAGGTTTGGACAATATTGAAGCTTTGGACCCTCATGAACGCAATCCGATTGGCAATATCGGTTATTTAAAAAATCCGCTCTCACCTGAAACGTTTAAACAACTTCTCACGACAAAATTAGGTTTTGATACGATTCACCTTGATGCAGCAAAAACCCAGATTCAAAAAGTAGGTTTTTGCACTGGAGGTGCGCAGGATTATATTGCAAAAGCCGCAGCGATGGACTGTGATGCCTATATCTCAGGTGAAGTCAGTGAACGTACTTTTTATGAAGCCAAAGAATTGAATGTTCACTACTATGCATGTGGTCATCATGCAACTGAACGTTATGGCGTGCAAGAATTAGCCAAAGCGATTGCAGAACAGTTCAATATTGAATCTGAATATTTTGAGTTAAATAATCCAATTTAACCTCAATAAAAGTATCATTTCATTATTTTTTTAAAATGACTTGATACTTTTTCAAGAAAATCTTCACTGTCTTTTTTAATTGTCTATATACGTATTAAATCGAAATAAATTGTGTATTGTTATTTAACATCATGCCCTATTGCGCGAAGAATCTATTACAATAAAGCCACTTAAATGTTAAAACCCAGCTCAATGCAAGGAATTTAAAACATGACAACCATTACTTTACCTGCTCTACCATACGGCTACGAAGATCTTGCGCCGCACATCAGCAAAGAAACTTTAGAATACCATCACGACAAGCACCACAATACTTATGTTGTCAACTTAAACAACTTAATCGCGGGTACTGATCTTGAAGGTAAAACTTTAGAAGAGATCATTGTTGCTGTTGCTGGCGATGCATCTAAAGCAGGTGTATTCAACAATGCTGCTCAAGTTTGGAACCACACGTTCTACTGGAACTGTATGGCTAAAAACGGTGGTGGTAAAGCAACAGGTGCTTTAGCAGCTAAAATTGATGAAGCTTTCGGTTCTTACGAAAAATTTGCTGAAGAGTTTGCAGCTGCTGCAACAACTCAATTCGGTTCAGGTTGGGCATGGCTCGTTGCTGACAAAGTAAACGGTGAGCTTTCTATTCTTAAAACATCAAATGCAGATACTCCACTTGCTCATGGCAAAGTTGCGGTATTAACAATTGATGTTTGGGAACATGCTTATTACATCGACTTCCGTAATGCTCGTCCAAAATACATTTCAACTTTCTTAGAAAGCTTAGTGAACTGGGACTATGCAAATGCAAAATATGCTGGTCAAGCAGCTGGTGTTGAAAAATAAGATTGAATAATTTTATTTTGCCAAAGAGCCATTCTGATTAGAATGGCTTTTTTATGTCATTCTATTTTTATATTTTCATGATTAATACGACATACACAATAAAAGCAGATCCAATAAAAATCATTGCTGGCTATGTCATTCTGACTACGCTACAGATTCCTTTTTATCTATATATCGCGCATTCAGACTACATCACCTTTACTTTTATTTTCGTGCTGCTGTTATGGCTGTTTATTTTATTATTTGAACTTGTTGCACTGTATCTACTGATCAAATATGGAAGACCACAGCTGTGTTTTCACAGTGATTTTTGTCAAATTCAAATGCCTGCAATCAACATGACTGTGGACTATGAAAAAATTTCCGCATTAAGCATGCGTAAAATACAGCAAGAACATCGCGGTTTTTCCTTTGGAATGTGTTATGAACTTGAATTAAGTTTGAGTAATCAAATCATGCAGCAACATGCTTTGAGAAAAAAACCTTATCCTGTCAAAAACTTATTCTTGTCTTCCAACTTTCTTTTTAAAAATAACCAAATCTTAGAAATTGCGATTATTTTTAGTGCATTAGCTCGAAAGAAAGCTTCCAAACGGATTGAAAGTATTCTACAGCTACAACAACATCCCCAAGCATACGAAAGCTTAATCTCTGAAAAAGATTTAGAAAACTTTAAAAATAATCAATATATATACAAATTATTTAAATTCGGACAATAAAAAAACATTTAAGATGCTTTTGGTATAATTTCACTTGACCACTTTGGCTTTCATCCATAAAATGCGCATCAGATTCTCCAATAGCTCAGTCGGTAGAGCGACGGACTGTTAATCCGCAGGTCCCTGGTTCGAGCCCAGGTTGGAGAGCCATCTATTCTTCCATAGCTCAGTCGGTAGAGCGACGGACTGTTAATCCGCAGGTCCCTGGTTCGAGCCCAGGTGGAAGAGCCAGATTCGAAAAAGCCCACTCATGATGAAGTGGGCTTTTTTATGCTTAAAATTTGATGTTACTTCAAAGACAAATCCTACATATAACCTGAGTTCGATAAAAATCCTTGATGAAAGATGATACATCCAAACCGCCTGATTATTCATACAAGTGATTTGGATGATTCATTTATTTTGTACTTTTCAATCATAGATGGTCTTGCTATCTTGAAGCGACATGGATGTCGCCATGTTGAGCGGGGGGTATGAGGATGTACCCCTCGCTCAACGAAAGATTTTTGTCACTTTTCATCTCTGAAAAGTGAAGCATCGCCTACGCAAAACAATTTAAACTTTAGCACTAAAGCGTGGCAGTGCAAGCTTTAGATCATCAAACAATCTATTGATCGCTTTCATTTTATTGATCAAGAGAAATGAAACGCTATTGATGGTTGCGCTTCGGAGCTCCGCTCCTCATTCTAAAATTGGATGAAAAGGTAGCAAGAATCCATAGAGATTTATCATTTTTCAATGAGTTGAAGATTCAATTACATCGAACTCAGGTTACATATAAATAAAACGTAAAGCAGTGCTGACAAATAGATTGCAAAAAATCAAGCCTGCTCAAAGATGGTTTGATTCATCTACAGTTGAAGTCAAACACTGACGCGAATGAAGTCAAATAAAGTTTTAAACAAATCTATGAATTTCTTTATTTTTATTTAAAATGATCAAATATTTAGCAAATAATGCATTTTTATGATGAATTTAACAATTTTTCCTTGACCCATCTGCATTTCCTCCCTAAAATGCGTTCCAGATTCTCCAATAGCTCAGTCGGTAGAGCGACGGACTGTTAATCCGCAGGTCCCTGGTTCGAGCCCAGGTTGGAGAGCCAAATTCTAAAAACCCACTCAGATTTGAGTGGGTTTTTTCTTGCCTATCGCATACTGTTTGATTTATGTCATTTGATTCTTATCAGGCTTTATTTTTATTTATCGGCTGTATTGCAACAATTGCTTTGCTGATTTCCTGCTTTGGTCGCTATTTATTTCAACGCCAACATTATTATGCAAAGCGTGTGATTACACCGTTTGAACAGAAAATGTTTTTGCGCTTGAATGAGACTTTTCCCCAGTACCATGTACTTGCACAAGTTGCTTTTAGTGCCTTAATTGACTGTGATCAATTCAAGTTACGTTCCAAATTCAATCGTAAAGTCACTGACTTTGTACTGCTTAACCCACAACTTGAAGTGATTGCAATTATTGAACTTGATGATCCCAGTCATATTGGTAAAGAACATATCGATGCACAACGGGATGCCATGCTGATACAAGCGGGTTACCAAGTATTTCGCTATACCGAAATCCCAAGCAGCCGAGAACTGAAAAAAGATATCGCCAATTAAAATACTCGGAAAATACTTATAAAATAATCGAAGCAATGCATAAATAAACAATCACTCCAGTTGCATCACAGATTGAGGTCACCAAAGGTGCCGAGGCGCTTGCTGGATCTAGCTTTAAACGATTCAAGATGAACGGTAAACTCATACCAATTAAGCATCCCATCAATACAATGCCCATCATACTCAGTGCGAGGACCAAAGCGACCATTGCATCCCCTCTAAAATAGCCAAGAATGGAGACCGCAATCGCCATTGTTCCGCCCAAACATAATCCAACTAAACTCTCTCGTCCAATCAGATATAACCAATCTTTTAAATGAACATCCCCAGTTGCCAAAGCTCGAACCATCAAGGTTGCAGATTGAGAGCCAGCATTTCCCCCACTTCCGACAAGCAAAGGCAAAAAGAACACCAAAACAATATTCTTGGCAATGATGTCTTCAAAATGTGCGATACCAAATCCAGACAATAAGCTGCCAAATACCAAAATGACCAACCAAAACACACGTTTCTTATAAAGATAATGAATCGGTGCTGTTTTAATGCTCATTTTAGGAGAAGAAGTTACAGCACTGGATTTTAAAAAGTCTTCAGTCGCCTCTTCAGTCGCAATATCCATTGCATCATCATAGGTCACAATACCCACTAAACGTTGCTGCTGATCGACAATAGGAAGTGCAATAAAATCATAATAATGCAATTTTTCAGCAATACTTTCTTGGTCTTCGTTTACATCCCCCATGATCAAGTCTGTACGCATAACATCCGTAATATTTTGATTAGGATCAGCCAAAATCATCTCACGTAAAGAAGCCACACCCAAAAGTTTATGATCTGGATCTACAACATAGATGAGATAGACTGTTTCACGATTTTTCGCGATCTTTCTGATTTGTTCAATCGCTTGGGTAATATTCAGTTTTGGTGACACTGCCACATAATCTGAACTCATGATTGCCCCAGCAGACTCTTCTGGATATTTGGCTAGATGTTGAATCTGCTGCTGGATTTCTGGACTAAGTTCAGTATAGATAGACTGTTGTAATGAATAAGGTAAATATTTAAATAAATCCGTCTGATCATCTGAATGCATCTGCGAAAGAACTTGAATCAGGTTCTGCTTTGGCAAATGTTCAGCAATTTTAAGCTGTTGATCTAATGATAAAAATTCAAGAATATAAGCAGCATTGGGCAGATGTTCTACCAATGTCACCTGCTCACTTAAGGATAAATCACTCAACAATTTTGCTATATCAGCGTCATTGATTTGATCAAAATGTTGTTCAATAACATCAAATTGGTGGTTTTGAATAGCTTTTTCTATTTTTGAAATTAATTCTAAAGAGAATTGCATAAGAAAATCCAAAGTTGATCACGCTTTTGCACAAATACTGGACTGTAATGCTAGGAAAATAAAGCGCTTTTTTGTTGTTAAAATTACTTTCTAATTTGAACAAAATATATTTTAGTTTGACTATTTATCAAGTGACGTCTAGATCATACACAGACTTGGTTTAACCTCGTCTGCGTATACTCATGGATACATTGATTTACAAGCGCAGAGATCTAGAACATAGCTCAATTTTAAAATCATGCTTTTACGATTCAGTTGATACTTTAGACTTAAAAATGCTTCGAATCAGCACATACATAAATGGGATAAACAGCAACACCAAAACTGTTCCAAAGATCACACCACCCAGTACACTTACGCCAATTTCTTGGCGGCTTGCAGCGCCTGCACCGAAAGCAAGCACTAAAGGGATTACCCCAGCACCAAATGCCAATGAAGTCATCAAAATTGGACGTAAACGTAGTCCTGCACCTTCGAGTGCTGCTGCAACCGCTGTTTTGCCTTTTTCTTGCGCCAATGCTGCAAATTCGACGATGAGAATGGCATTTTTACACGACAGACCAATTGTCGTCAGCAAAGCGATCTGAAAGTAAATGTCATTAGGGAACCCTGCCAATTGACTAAAAATAATATTTCCTCCAATCCCTAAAGGAATCGCAGCAATCACAGCCGTTGGAATAGACCAGCTTTCATATAATGCAGCCAAACATAGAAAAATGAATCCAATTGAGATTAAGTACAGTAACCATGCTTGGCTACTGGATTTCTGTTCTTCAAATGATAAACCACTCCAAGCGACATCAATCCCCTGTTGTTGGCTAATCAACTTCTGAATATCATTCATTGCCAGACCAGAACTGGTATGCGGCGCGGTATTGGCTTCCATTTGCAAGGCTGTATAGCCTTGGAAGCGGTTCACGACATCAGGTCCACCTTCCCAAGCAATGGTCGAAAAATTACTGAATGGAATCATTTGATTTTGTGCATTACGAACAGTCCATACCTCTAAATCTTCAGGTTTGGAGCGGAACTCAGCATCACCCTGCATCATGACACGTTTAATACGACCACGATCTATAAAGTCATTCACATAAGAACCACCCCATGCAGCTGACAAGGTACTATTAATCGCTGTTTGACTTAAACCATTTGCCAATGCCCGTTTTTGATCAATATGAATTTTTAACTTGGATTTGTCTGGATTGGACCTCTTATCTAAATTTTCAAAAGTTAGGAATTGTTTCGCTTGAGTTTGTAAAACATTAAACTGCTGATCAAGGTATTTCCGCCCTTGACCATTCACATCCTGAATCCAAAACTCTAAACTATCACTATCACCCAAACCATTCACAGAAGCAGGCAAACTCACTGTAATCCGAGCATTTGGATTCTTGTTAAAATACTTTACCGCACGCTCACGAATCGCTTGCGCAGAATTTTCTGAACCAGAACGATCATCCCAATGTTTGAGCGCAACGAAACCTGTACCTAGGTTTTGTCCTGTACCAGAGAAATTACGACCATAACGAATCAGAACAATATCGACATTTTGCTTTTCTTTTTCCAAAAAGTATTTGCGTATATTTTCACCAACCACCTGACTACTCGACATCGGTGCACCATCTGCTAAACGGAACTGTACACTGAGCATTCCTTGGTCTTCACTTGGAATAAAACTGGTGGGTAAAGCGCGATAAAAAAGTGCAAAAACGACAGTTAAACCGAAAAATAATGTCAAAATCACCCATTTTAAATTCAAAGTTTTTTGAATAAGTTTGATATAACGCTGTTTTAAGTTTTCAAGTTTGGTGTTAAACCAAGTCGCCCAACGCATAGGTTGAGGATTAGGTTTTAAAATAATTGCACATAATGCAGGTGTCAGTACCAATGCAACCACCAATGACAATGCCATTGCTGCAACCAATGTGATTGAAAACTGCCGGTAAATTACACCAGTCGACCCAGTAAAAAATGCCATTGGAATAAATACAGCAGTCAATACGACTGTGATCCCAATCAAAGCACCGGTCATTTCTTGCATTGATTCAATAGAGGCTTGCTTTGCGGTTAAGCCCTGTTCATGCATCAAGCGCTCTACATTTTCAACGACAACGATGGCATCATCCACCAGCAAGCCGATTGCCAACACTAAAGCAAACAAGGTCAGTGTATTAATACTCATCCCCAGTGCAAACAGTACTGCAAACGTCCCTAAAATAACGATCGGTACGGTAATGGTTGGAATGAGTGTGGCACGCCAACTTTGTAGGAAAATAAACATCACCAAAACAACCAAAACGATCGCTTCAAACAATGTTTTAACAACTTCTTTTATCGACTCTTGAACAAACGGTGTGTTATCTCGTGGATAAACAATCTTGTAACCTTGTGGGAGCTTTTCAGAAATCTTGGCTAATTCTGCTTTAATCAATGCCGATGTCGCTAAGGCGTTGGCACCGGAAGATAAAGAAATGCCCATCCCTGATGATGGATAGCCATTGATGGTATTAAATGATTGATAATTTTCAGCGCCTAATTCAACGCGTGCAACATCTTTTAAATAAACATAGCTTCCATCAGTATTGGATTTCACAATAATATTTTTAAATTCTTCTACAGTTCTTAAACGAGAGCCTGCGGTCACTTTTGCATTTAAATATTGATCTGAAGCAACGGGCAAATCGCCAACACCACCTGCAGCAACCTGTGTATTCTGCGCTTCAATTGCGCTACGAATATCGCTTGGCATCAGCTGATACTGTCGCAGTAAATTTGGATTAAGCCAGATTCGCATTGCATACTGCGAACCAAATACATCTACCTCTCCAATACCCTCAATACGAGATAATTCTTGTTCTATATGATCAGCGAGATAATCGCCGAGTTCAATATTATTGCTTTTTCCTGTTTCATCATATAAACCCACTACCATAAAGGTATCGCCGAGTGATTTATTTACTGTCACTCCTTGGCGTTGAACATCATCTGGCAAGCGATTTAACACGCCATTAATGCTATTTTGTACTTGAACCTGAGCGGTGTCTGGATCAGTTCCATTTTCAAAGCTAATACTGATTCGAGCACGTCCAGACGAATCACTGCTTGAACTGAAATATAAAAGGTGATCAATACCTTTAATTTGCTGCTCTAAAACCTGTGTGACACTTTCTTCAACAGTTTCAGCGTCTGCACCAGTATAAGTTGTTGACACTGTAATCCGTGGTGGAGCAATATCTGGATAACGCTCAATCGGCAAATTAAGAACCGAAAAAACGCCTAAAGCCATAACGATAATCGCAAGGACACAGGCAAAAATAGGACGTTGAATAAAAAATTTAGAGAGCATTAGTTTTGCTTCAGTGCCAAATGATTGTGGTTAAGATCGTGCTGAACATTAAATTCCGTTTATATTGATATTCTGTGACTTAGATCGAAAACTCAAGAAAAAATAACAGAAATCCGAATGATCAGCTTGAATATGAAGAAACTGTGGAGATCACCTAATCGTATACAGACCATCGCTATAAATAATTGCTTCAATCCCCTGTTTATGTCATCACAATGTCAATTTAACCACATAAACTGTGATCGATTTCTAGACAATAATTTGAGTGAAAAATGAATAAAAAAGTATGGCTGATCAGCAGCAGTATGATATTTTTAACTGCTTGCAATGATGATAAAACAAATATTGTTACAACACCTGATTATAAAGAGCCTAAGATTATTATTGTTGGGCATCGCGGCGCAAGTGCTTTACGTCCAGAACACACACTTGAAAGTTATCAAAAAGCCATTGACGATGGTGCAGATTTTATTGAACCTGATCTCGTCTCAACCAAAGATGGTATTTTAGTCGCACGTCATGAAAATGAAATTGGCGGTACCACCAATGTCAGCACCTTAGCTCAATTTGCAGATCGCAAAAAAACTAAAATTATTGATGGGGTGTCTTTAACAGGTTGGTTTACTGAAGACTTCAATGCAAGTGAATTAAATTTGATTAAAGCACGTGAAAGAATTCCAGCATTACGCCCAAACAATACGCAATATAATGATCAATTCAATATTCCTACCCTTGAACAGATTATCGAACTTGCAGAAAAAAACTACAAAAAAACAGGAAAAATTATTGGTTTGTATATCGAAACCAAACATCCAACTTATTTTCAAAAGCTCAATTTAAGTATGGAAGACCCTGTATTGAAAACTTTAGCGAAATATCAATACACGCGTGACATTGCCCCAATTTATTTACAGTCTTTTGAAGTCAGTAATCTCAAATACTTTAAAGAACAATTAACACTTTACAAGACATTAAAGCATGCCAAAATTATTCAGCTCTATGATGACAAAAAAGCAAGCCCTGCAGATTATGTTGCGCAAGGTCTGAAAACAACATACGGCGATATGGCAACAGCACAAGGTTTAAAAACAGTCGCAACCTATGCCGATGGCGTAGGTCCATGGAAACCTTATATCTTTAATGATAGCTATACTGCACCATCTTCTTTTGTTGCTGATGCGCATGCAGTCAACTTAAAAGTGCATCCTTATACTTTTCGACCTGAAAATAACTTTTTGGCAGCAAATTTAAAATGTAGTAGCGCAGAAGCGGATGCTGCAAAACGTTGTGAAACGGGTGCCAACAAAGAATATGAAATGTATTTTAAAGCTGGAGTTGATGGACTATTTACAGATGACCCTGGTTTGGGACGTAAAGCACTAGATGCCTACTGGAAAGCAAATCCTATTCTAAAATAACACTTTAAGATTCAACTAAAATAAAGCAATCGTTTCAATCGCTTGCTTTATTTTTTCTAAACTGAGCATTTTTTGCTTAAAATTAATACCCATTTAAGTTTAAAATAATACACTTGTTCAAAAATATAGCAGCTTTGATTTATGAGTGATTATTCTCCATTTAAGGGTACAACAGGTTTTAAACGCATTCTTAATGCTACGGGTTATTCTTTAGCGGGTTTTAAAGCTGCTTATCAAAATGAAGCTGCTTTTCGTCAGATCGTTTGGATTAATCTAATATTAATCCCAATTACTTTTTTTCTTAATGTGAGCTCAGTTGAACAAGCCTTGATGATTGGGGTATGTTTACTGGCCATCATTGTTGAGTTGTTTAATTCAGCACTTGAAGCTGTGGTTGACCGAGTATCTTTAGAACGCCACCCGCTTTCCAAGAATGCAAAAGACATGGGAAGTGCGGCTCAATTTGTAGCGCAATCCATTATTTTCTTTACTTGGGTGATTATTCTTTTTAGGTAATTTTTAAACCTTTATATAAAAATAAAGCATTCTCAATATGTATGTTTGATCAACACCCAAATACCATTATTGATTTAAGCAGACAATTAAACTCTACTATTCTTATAAATCATCAGTATCTATTTTTATTTCACCAATAAATTCAAACCTTATTCAAAACCTCGCCCTGATCATAAAAAAATCCCCGCATAATGGCGGGGATTTTTTTATGATCTGAGATCAGAATGATTTACATCATGCCAATTAACAATCTCACCTTCTGTAAATACAAATTACATCAAACACTAACCAATTGATTTAAAAATATTTTTATTCAAACCTTCCATAACAACCTGATACATGCAATTACCAATTTTTGTGAGTAAGATTGTGAGTAAGTACTTTCTAAAATAGCGTTACTCACATCACATGCTAAACGACCTTAAAATCAAAAGATTAAAACCACGTGAAGAATTATACCGCGTGGCTGATCATTCGGGACTGTGTATAGAAGTCCGCCCATCTGGTAGCAAATTCTGGCGTTATCGCTACCGATTTCTTACTAAAGCAAAAATGCTAACAATCGGTCAATATCCTGAAATTACTTTAGCATATGCTCGCTTAAAAACAATGGAGTATCGAGAGCAACTTGCCAAAGGAGTAGACCCAATAGGACACCAGAAAAATGAACGCCTTGAAGCAATCAAAGCAAATAATGGTACATTCCATTTAGTCGCTAGTGAATTTATGAATTCCCGTAAAACTCAACAGTCCAAAGAGTGGGAACAACGCCGAAGCAGTTATTTTGAGAAAGACGTTTACCCTCTTATTGGAAGTAAACCTATTCATGAGATTGACTCTATTGATATTAAAACTGTGCTTGATAGCACTATGTCAAGAATAAAAAAATCAGGAAGAGGCACAGGAGAAGTTAAAGGAATTTTTGTTAGACAAATCATAGGTGAAGTCATGGAATATGCAATTATCACAAAACGTATTTCTATTGACCCTACCTACGTCCTTAGAGGTTACATTAAGCATCCAGAAGTAACACATGCCAGACCATTAACTGAATCTGAAAAAAGTGAACTTATGCCTAAGCTCAATACATACGGTGGCTCTATTAGTACAAGAAATGCTATTAAAGCGGCAACATATACATGGCTTAGAAGCATTGAAATACGTCGAGGTAAAAAGGAATATATTGATTTTAAAGATAAGACTTGGACTATCCCAGCAGTATCACAGACTGATATTCTGGCTGGAAAGCGTAATATGAAAAAAAACAGAACGCATGTTGTCCCGTTATCTGACCAAGCAATAGAAATCATTAAAGAGCAATTTTCGCTTTATCCTGATAGCGTATATATATTTGCGGGAGAAGATGGAGAAATGATGGGTAAAACTACATTGAATACAGCCCTGCGAAACATGAAGTTAAAATTCACCATGCATGATCTAAGAGCTACAGCATCTACAGTGGCTAATGAGCATGGTTTTAATAAGGACTGGGTTGAAATGCAACTTGCCCATGTTTCAAGTAATAAAACAAGAGCATCTTACAACCATGCTCAGTGGCTAAGTGACCGTAGAGCAATGATGCAATGGTGGGCTGAACATGTAGATAGTTGGAATAAGGATTAACTCTATATTTTACCTCTAACAGGTTTAAATCTATTAGTAAGTTAAAGTAATCCAATGATGGATGGAATCTATTTTTGTATATAATTGAATAATTGAATAATTGAATAATTGAATAATTGAATAATTGAATAATTGAATAATTGAATAATTGAATAATTGAAAAAATTAATACCGATGACTATACTTAGGGTTGCAATATGGCTTTATACATTTTTGCCATAAAGAAGAGCGTATAACATATCAAAAAATATGCAATGATATAATGAAACAAATATAAAATGTGGTTATTTGCTGGAGTATTAAATATAGTATTCATCGATAATTAAGCTCTTAAAGAAGTTTTCGCATGCAAAAAAACTGAATGAAACCCTACAGAACATTGCATTTTTGCTTATTGGTATTCCAATTATGATCATTACCAGTATTATGGATCAGCGGTCCTTAAAAAAGAACGAAAAAATGGACTGAAAGCCCAAGCTCCCTCTATTAAATAATTATGTAACATGATTTATTAGATCTCTTGCGAAAGTTATTTTTTAATCATCCAATTGATCAATCCTGCTATCAAATTCATTCTTAAACCAAAGCGTTTACGTCTATTCCTATAGCGCTGAGACAATATGCGAAACGTCTTTAATTTTGAATTAATATGTTCTATTGAAATTCTACGTCGACTTATTTCTTTATTTATTCGTTTAGCTTCTTTGGGTAATTGCATTTTCTTCGGTTTCTTTATTGGAATTAACAACTTACCCTTAATTTCCTTAAAACCTTTATAGGCTAAATCTGCCATTATACAAACAAATTGAGAAAATTCTTTTGCATGGCGTCGAGCAATAGTTAAATCATGAACTCTTCCTGTATCTATCTGAATACTCAGTATTTGATTGCATTTAGGGCAAAAAATGATTTGAGTTTTAAATGTATGCTTTTTCTTTTTACCACTATAGAACTGCATTTGTTTTTTTAGGACGTTCTATCGCTGATTCTGTTACGTCTACAATAACAAAGTCATGATTTGCAATTTCCTTATTTCTTTTTGGTAAGGAAAATACTTTAGACTGTACAAGCCCATTCTCAATTTTTTGGATGGTTCGATTGACATTGCTTTCAGCTATTGCAAATTCAGCAGCCAATTCAAGCTGAGTACTATAAGAGCGTAAGTACTTCAATGTTAATAACAATTGATCTTCTAGTACTAAGCTGTGAGGGCGACCAGATTTTTTCTTCAAACGTTCAGCCTCTTCTAAAACAAGAATCATTTTAGAAAATAAGGGGCGTGTCACTCCAACTAGACGCTTGAATTCAATATCATCGAATTTTGTTAAATTTTCATATTGCATTAAGCTATTATAAACACTTTATACTTTCGCAAGAAGTCTATTAATTATTGAGAAAATAAGCGCATTGTATACATGATCTACTAAGAAGCCCAGCTTGTTTAAACTGGGCTTCCCATCGCAATATAATAAATTTATTTTTAATAATTTATTATTTTAATTTTAGGAAACTTAATAAAATTATATTAAAAATTATATTTTAAAAGCTTCAACTTTAGTCAATATTTCATTGATATATTGATTACTAGTATTGTCTTTTAGCTCCCTTTCTACCAATTGAACTGCATCGTTAAAATTACCATTTAAAGTTAATAAAATTGCTTTATACCTAATATATGATCGATGGTTTTGATCATATTTAGTTGAATTTTTTTCTAACAAATCTATTGCTTCACTCAATTGAATGATGTTCCGTTCTTGAATAGCTAAATCAGCTAAAGTTAACTTAGGGTAGGTAATATCAGGAAATTCTAAAATTGTTTGCTTCAAAATTTCATATGCATCAGCAAATTTCCCTTTTTTCGCTAACACTTGAGCTTTAGCAGATGCACTCATTTCTTTAGCCCTATCTGAATCAATAGCATCTAATTCGCCGATAATTTTATCTATCTTTAAAAAATCTATATCTTGTTTCTTTTTATGCAGTAAACAAGATAAAAAATTATTTATATGTACTACATTATTTGAATATTTATTGTATATACGCTCAGCTAAACTGCTAGCTTCATCATGCATATCCTTTTGCATATATACTAAAACTAATTCTGCCTGAACTCTTAAATCATTAGGTTTCTTCTCTAGTACACGTTTATAGCTTTCAATTGCTTGTTCAGGTCTTCCTGTAAGTCTATAGAAAAATCCATATAAGAAAGATCTATCTGGTTCTTTTACGTTTTTAACATTTTCAAAGAATGGAGTTTTATCTTTTAGTCTAGCTAAAGTTTGACACTTAATAAAATATATTTTTTGAATTATTAATTCATCCATATATTGAGAACTTTCCAGAATACGATCAGCCAATTTAATACATTCTCTATAGTTTGCTGTACCCTTAGTATTGTATAATTTAATTATAGTTTTCAAAAAATATGATGGTATTAGAAGGTTTTCTGGTAGTTTCTCTCCTTGACTAAGAGCTATTTGAATTGCAAAGTTAATATCAGACAAATCTGTATTTTCCAGATTATCACTTTTTAATAAACCCCAAACATGATTCATTAATTTTTCATTAAATTCCTTATTGGTATCAAATTTATTTCTTAAAATATACTCTCTAATTACATCATTAACTCGAATATAATCACCATTTGATCCTAGTTTCTCACATATTGAGCTAAATAAAAATTCCTCTAATATTGGATAAAATTGATTCTCATCTACAATATCAAAAAGAAAATCATAACTAATGAAATCAAATTTCGATATCAAATACAATAAATCCAGCTTATCTTGAAATCCATCAAGATCTGCTAAAATTACTTTAGCCCTATTTGATGCAAATTCTTGTATTGAATGACTTTTTTTCTTTGCTGGAAATAACCCTTCATTTTTAATTAAATCAACCGCATAGAAAACCTGCTCTGGTAATCCAGTAAAAATTTCAGAGAAAAACATAAGGTCTTGTCTTTGAAGATTCAACTCTTGGAAATCGGCATAACGCTTTAATAAACCACTTCTTTCAGATTTACTTAATTCAGGAATATCTTGTGAATAAAATGATTCACTTTTTATTGCACTAAAATATGGTCTATGCTTTCCTACAATACAGAAAGTTAAATATTCTGTATGTTTTAGCTTATTTATAATTTCTTCAAACCACGGTGCTATTGAACCTGATGGCTGAATAATAACACTGTGATCCTCTATAATTATTCTTTCATTTTGTTTATGAAAATTTTTTAAAATACTAACAGCTAAATTTATTTTATCATCCATACTCATTTTTAATAAATTTATACTTTTATCAGCATCACTAATACCCAAGTCAATTATTTTTAATATGAAGTCTTCAATACTATTACTAAATTCTAATGAAATCATTGGGAAATTATAATAGCTTTTAATAACATTTGCTTTTTTAAGAACATATCTAATAAATGCTTTTTTCCCTACTCCTGGAAGACCTGAAACAATAAAACAAATGACGGGATCTTTATAAAAATCATCCAGTCTAATTTCAACTTGTTTCTCATTATCATTTCTTCCCACAAAAATTTCATCTTTATCTTTTAAATTAGGATGAATAGATTTAGATAACTCTCGTATTCTCTCCTTAATTCGTCTAATTGCAACTTTATGAGAAAGAATTGGTTGGATATTCTTAGTATCTTTCATCCATTGAGGAATTCGAGGATCAGTATAAGAAATGTTTTTATCAATTATAATCGGAAAAATTCTTTTTAAAGATCCCAGCTCTTCCAACTTTTTTGCTATTTCAATTTCTTTAACAACCCAATTAGAGTTTAAAGATTCATTTGAAAGAAAAATAACAAATAGAGAACTCTTTTCTAGATTAGTTAAAATCTCTTCTGCTGGATCCATACCAGGTTCAAAAGTCATTTCGTCATAAACTATAGAATCTCTCTTTAAATGTTCAGCTATATGTCGAACATAAGATGATTTATCACTAGAACTATGAGATAAAAAACATTTTATCATTTTATAAAACTCAATATTTTTTTAATATATTATTCATTTTTACCATATAAGTAAAATATAATTAAAAATTAATTATGCTTTGTAAATTGTCTATAATCTAACATTCACATTTAATTTTTAACTATTATTTTACATAAATCTCTTATGTGAAACTCATAAAAATTATTTAATTAAAATCAATTACTTAAATACTCCCCACCAAAAAAAGTCGACTCAGAAACAAGTTAACTTCTTTTTAAACATATTTGTCACTTTCAGCCAATAAATCAGATCAAAAAAAGTTCAAAAAATCTACCTTTCTTGACTTCTCAAGGTTTCAATTACCCACTTTTCTCCCCATTTCCTGCGGACAATTTTTGGGATAATTTTAAAATATGTTCCGCCATGAGCTTGAGAACTTTAAAAAAAGACTAAAAGCGTTGGAAGCCAAAGTAGCACGAGATGGGATTGAATTGAATGATCATCAGATTGCAGCACTTGAACGTAAGCATGAAGATGACGTAGCTTGTGGTGAAATTGAAACAGCCTATCCAGGTTATCTGGGTGCACAGGATACGTTTTACGTTGGCAATCTCAAAGGTGTTGGACGCATCTATCAACAAACATTTATTGATACCTACAGCAAGGTTGTTCATTGCAAGCTCTATACAACCAAAACGCCGATTACAGCTGCTGATTTGTTGAATGATCGGGTTCTACCATTCTATCAAACTCAAAACTTACCTATGCTTCGTATTCTGACAGACAGGGGCACAGAATATTGTGGAAAGGTAGAACAACATGATTATGAGCTGTATTTAGCGATTAATGATATTGATCACACGAAAACCAGAGCAGCATCCTCTCAAACGAATGGGATTTGTGAGCGTTTCCACAAGACAATCTTACAGGAGTTTTATCAAATTACTTTTAGGAAAAAATTGTATAGTACTCTAGAAGATTTGCAGTCTGATCTGGACGAATGGCTAAAATTCTATAATACTGAACGAACGCATCAAGGCAAAATGTGCTGTGGTCGAACACCGCTAGAAACATTACTTGATGGAAAGAGAGTTTAGGCTGAGAAGAATTTAGCTCAAATTTAAACTGGCAGACACATTAAAAAATGGGTAACTGTCTGATCAGATTTGAGCCAGTACAACTTAGGTGCTTGTCAATACATTTGTGGTGGTAAAACTATTTCCTGCTTATACCCTAGAATATGTATGTTAAGATATTGATGTCAGTGGAAGTACTAGCATTCACAGAACATCTTAAATACTCGTGTACCGTATACTAGTTTTAAAGTTTATTCTAAACAACATCTCTTATATTTCTTTCCACTTCCACAAGGACATTGTTCATTTCGACCAATTTTAACTGAATGCCCCATTCGTGTATTAAATGGCACAAAGTTTTTATTAGGCTTTGATACAGGGATATTTTTCATTGGCATCTTTTGTGATTTCTGATCCATCTGATCATTTTGCATCCAAGGACTAAATTTATAAGTAACAAAAGTTATTTCCATTTTTGAAGGGCTGTATATTACTCCTACCCATGAATCTGCTTTTGTGGAATATCTTCTTAAATCACAATACTCTATAAGTTGCGTCGATGCCTGAATAAACTCTATATCATTACAATGAATAGTCAGACCAGTTTTACTCTCTGAAATGCCAATAACAATGTCACTATGCGGTTTACCATAACGAGAGGCTTCTATCATTTGACCTAGCTTATGATTTAATTGTCCCAGAACATCTTCAGCTAAGGATAAGATTAAAACTCCCAGTTTTTGTTTTTCTAGTGATTTAGAATTTTTTATAGATCTTATTATACCACCAATAAACTTATATCTACTTTCAACTGTTAATATACCGTTGGGAGTTCTTTCGGTCTCAAATCCCTCACGTCTAGCAAGCATAGCAAGTTCAAGCTCACTAGAGAGGCTATCTTCAAGCATAATACAATTAGGGTTTCCATTAAAATACAGGTTATGCTGAATATATGTCGATAAGGTAGTTAACTCATGATTAGATACTAAATCTGCTCCAAAACTACATCTTTTTTCTAAATAGTCTAAGAAGAAAAGAGGCGAATCTAACATCTCTGCTATAAGATCAAGTAAAAAAACATCCATTACATATGGATATTTAATTTTTGAAGTAGTCTGTACTTTTAAAAACTCTCTACTTTGTGCTGCTAAAGCTGGATAATAATCAGAAATTATACATATAGGAATTATATTTTCTATCTTATGTATATCTAGATCTAAGGCTTCATCACCTTGTTTAAAAAAAATATCATCTTCCATTAAGAATTGACTACACTCTAGTGCTTGGTCATATGCATTATGGACTGCCTTTTTAAAATCATCTTCTAGTTTCTGGCTATTTCCTTTCCTAGCTTCAATAGTTAACTTTTTGGATTTTGCTTGAATGATTAAAGCATATGTTCCAAAAATGACGAGAACATCAATCTCCCCAATTATTTTTTTGCCTTTATGTATATTTACATTTTTATAAACATTGTCAGCTCCAAATACTGTGATCAATCTATTTTCAGAAAAATCCTCGGTATAAGCACCTCTATTATTTACAGCATTTTGGTTATAAGCTTTATCATCATTGAACCAAAAGAAAGGACTCTCATATAAGGATTCCCATAGACTATAGGATTGAAAACTTATAAACTCACCATTATTCAGATTAATAATTGGGAAAGCATTCCTATGATTAAAATCATCAATACTATTGAATTCCTGCATTCCTTCACAAGGTAGTGATGAAAAGGCACTAATCACTGCCTCTATAGTATTATTTTCAAGTCCACACTGACCTGCTAGCTCTTTATAGTTAAATTGAAATATTTTTTGAAAACATTCTTTTCTTGTATCAATGCTGTTTGCCTTAATAATATGTAGTTTATCAATTGCATTGAAAACTTCTATCACTTCATCTATTGTAAAACCTTTATTTTCTTTCAACCACTGGCTATCCGGAGCATATCTGATTTTAGCTAAATCCCGATATTGATGCTTGTATGCTCCATCTCCAGCATAGAAAATAGCTTCTCTTAATACTGACCCACTTCTAAAAATATGCGGATCATTCATTATTGAATTAAGAGTAAAGTTTCCTCCCATTAAAGCCATATGAAGTTCATGCATTAAGGTGTCGACCCTTTGAGCATAATCATACAGCTCGTTCTGAGAAAGCTTTTTCTCGATAACACCATGTTTACAAGCAAGCCCAATCAAAGTTGACAACTCAGTACGAGATAGTTTGCTATAATCAAAATTCTTTAAGATGTCTTCTACATCTAGATGCTCTCCAGTTTGGTGAATAAAAGTATCTCTCCAACTAAGAAAGCTAATTACTTCTAAAAATCCTGGTTCACGACACAAATTTTCTAAAATTTCAAAGATTTGTATTTCTGTTTTCATATTTAAGAATCTATTATTTATTAGTTGTATAATAAGGTGTTACCTTAACCATTTTATAAGAAGAAGATTATTCAACTTACATCCATTTAACATTATTATTAAGTATATTTGAAATTTCCATCTTATTATTAATAGATGTGATAAAAATTATATCTTCACCACTATATAACCTAGCAACATTAAATCTATTATTCCCTCCAATCAGTACTAATTTGTTTTCATAAACATCTAATATTGGTGGTGTTAATTTTTGATTTCTATACCAATGCTCTAACACTCCTAACACCTTAGAATTATCTGCAGTTCTCCATAAGTCATCAATATTATATATTTTAGATGCGGATACAAGGTTATTATAAATTATATCTGGATCAACTTCTCCAATACTAAATCCTTCAGGATATGTTTCATTAATACATTCCATATTTATACCATCAAATGATCTATAAAAATCATTCTTATCCGTATTCCAAACAACCTTCAGAGGAGGTGCTTCATTTCTTTGTTTTTTATAAAAAATTTTTCTTAGCATCTGATTTGCGACCACTTTCTTTCTTCAACTTAAATAGTATTCAATTCATAAAATATAATTGATATTAGTAATATTGTATAGGTTGATAAAATCATGTTTACACTCTATAATCAATCTATTTCAGTTTTTTCCACTTAACAAAACTGATCTATGAGAAAGAATAAATTGAGCAAAATCCGATTATGTGGAGTGAATTAGGCTTTGTTGCCCCTTATAGATACAATGGTTATCTTCATTTAATAGAAGAATCATCCAGATCGATTCGCTTTTTTTAATTTCGGTATCTTGAGCATAATTCTGGTTGCTAATGTTGCTCTAGGTTGGATTCTTTTACATACATTCTTTGATTGGATAATATTCATCTTCATAAGCTTCAATAAGGACAACTAAAATTTCCATTTCCTTGGCTTCTGGCGTACCTTCCTCTGCTTGAAAGATGCTTTCTAAGCGAATAAAAGCGTTAGTAAGATCATCATCATTTCTGATTGGTTTAATATTCACTGATATTTCCTCATTCTTATAGTGTCCTCCAATTCCTAATACCTAGAAACAGGAGGATAAACATCAATATAGCTATTCTAATTTAAGAGTATTATTTCAACTTTGAGTAAAACTTACTCTTACTGTCATACTGATAAAGTACAATTTTATTTACTTTAACCATCCGATTATTGTCGTTCATATCCGTTCCCTGATAATGAATCTGGAATGGATAAAATGGTTGTCCATTTTTCTTGACTTTGATTGATGAAGAATAGCCGTACTCCGGTTGTTCTGAAATTTTTCCTTCTTCAAACATTTGTTCAACAATATAGTCGTCCTCATTTAACAGAAGAAGTGACCATACGCTTTCCCCATAACCATTGCCGTAATAACCATCAATGGTATAGCTTCCTAGTGTATTGTTTCCAAAAGCTTGTAAGTTCTTTTTAAATTCTTGAGCATTCCATGAGGTTCGACCATATCCCTCAATACTTTCAATTCCCCCTTGAGCTGTTTTTGAAATCATTTGGAATTGTCCATTGTCCAATTTTTTAAAGAGATATAATTCCAAAGTGCCTCGTGTAGCATGTGAAGTTTCTATCCTCCCTTCGATTGCTAAAGTCACTTCCACAGGGACTAAATAACGGGCTTCCCCCTGCATATTCTGGTAAGTAAAAATAGGCGCGATACTGATTACAGCATCTGTGAGATCATCCAAGTCACTTGGCTTATTGACATAATAGTATTTGCCACTCCCCCAGTAATCATCTTTTTGTCTTTCTCTAGATGATGTCACTTTATAAAAACTTCGAGCAACGGTATCTGTATTTAGGTTAGGAAGTACCACCTGCTTAAAGTTTTTAGGTTCAAGCTTGGATGTATCATAATATTTAATGGCTGTTGTGGCTGTTTGTACTGATGGCGTTTGAACGACATTGAGCTGCTGTGCTTTAGCCTGCAATGTATTGTATAACTTGACCGCTTCAGGTTGTCCCTGCCGTGCAGCACTTTGCAACAAGGTAACGCCCTTTTCTGCATCCTGTGATACACCATCTCCATTTAAATACATGACTGCTAATGCGTACTGTGAAGGAGCAAAACCATTCACTGCTGCCTTGGAAAACCATTCAGCCGCTTTTTTATGATCTACAGGCACCCCCTTCTTTCCTAAGTAGTAAAGCATCCCCATATTATGGTTACTTTGATTATTATCTCCTTTTGTCGCTACTTGGGACAGAACATAGTTCAACCCGGCTGACAGGTTCACTTTCTTGGTTTCAGCAAATACTATTGAACTGATCCCTACAATACCAATGGCTACAACAAGGTGAAGTATTAATTTTTTCATCTGATTCTTATCCTTATTATTGATCATTCACATTAAACCAGTAGGAATATTCTTTAGGCTGACCATTCACCAGAACATTGCTGAGTTTGACATCGTAGATCACGTTCAATTTCAAATCGTCAAAGTTAAACTGGATATGGTTGGGGACACCGATATTTTCATAGCGGATATTGCTGATCTTTTGTTTAACCCCACTACTTCGTTCTGTGACAGTAACAGTGGCTTTGGCATAGTCCACATTGCGATTGGCAAAGAAATTCTTTTGATCAGTTAAAACTGAAATCGAGAGAATTGCCCCCGCCATATAATATTTGGCTGGATAATTGTGGTAGGGATAGGCAATCACACCGAGTGGTGCAGTGGTTGCATTATTAAAGGGATAAACCACTTTGTAGGACGTACCAACCACATAAGAGAATCGGGTATCCTTAAATGATGGCGCATTGACTGAACCATATGCTGATTTTTGTAAGAATGGATTGAGCATCCAGAGTCGATGCCCCACATCTCCTGCAAACAGGTTTAGTTTGTCATGCACCATATTTTTAATGCTTTCGGCAGGTGAATAGTCATATTTATTCTGTCTTACCCCCATCTCAAGGCTGCTGGTCCTTGCACCTACAGCACCAATATCTGAATAGCAGTTTGTGTTCGCTTCGGGATAATGGGTCAAGATATTGTTTGCCGCAAGAATCAGTGCCGTCTGCATCATCTCATCTTCACGGGCATAGTCGTATGTAATACTTGGCAGCCCATGCAAGGCACGAACCGTATTGAGCTCATTTAAAAATTCATTTCTAAACTTTGCACTGAGCTTGCCTGCATAACAGTTATTGATATCAGGAGCATCGCTCATGGATGAAGCTTTAAACACATCGAAACTGATGGTCTTACTCTCTGCTGCCAGTGTTTTGGTATCACCCTCCTGGGTGAGTTTAAGGGTACATGCACCCGCACCAATCCCCTTTAGTTCACCATTAGAATAAGTACAGGTTGCTGAAGAAAGGCTATTGATTTTGACAGGAAGTTTGGCACTGGATTCAGCATCCAATGAATACACACTATCCGTCAGGATGTATTTCATTTTAAGTGGGGTAATGGTTTGCTTGGCCTTAGTTACACAAACATTATTTTCTAGATATTGATCGGCAGCACAAGTCACATTAACGGTCATGCTGCTATTCAATGGTAGAACTTTTGCTGTCCCTGCCTGTGTCAGTGCTAGAGTACACTGACCAACATTTAAAGCTTTGAGTTCATTACCACTTACATTACAGATATTGGGGGTGTTACTGCTAAAAGTCACTGCCAGACCTTGATCTGTCTGAAGCGATAATGGATAGCTTTGACCTTGAATCAGCGTACTGAATGGTAGTGACTGGATATTCTGCACTGCCTTATTTTTACATATAGCCTCTTCTAGATATTGGTTTTCAGCACAGGTCACGGGCTTAGGATTGGTATTGCCATTATCAGGATTGCCCGTTCCACCGCCATTGGATGAACTTGAATCTCCACCCGAACCACCACCACACCCGACCATTGCTGTACTGATTGCCATCATTAGAACTGATGGCATGAACGATTTTGAAATCATCATGATTGACTGCCTTAAATTTTTATATTGTTGTTATTGATAATGGTCAGCCGAGAGTAACTGGCGAATTTCACTGGCCATTTTTGGACTACGCCAAGGGAATAACACTTTAAGACTATAATTCGGCTTAAATTGATCCCGTGTTCCAATATTGACTTGGAACTCACGTTTCATCGGTGACCGATGGACCTGTCGGTTAACATGGGTTCCCATCATTGGATTACTGATCACAGTGGTTGTCGTTCTAAAGCGATCTTCAACCAGATTGTAATGTCCAACAGAAGTGATGTAGTCAAAAGGATATTTCACTAGACGTTGATCAGGCTGATCAAACAGGATCATGGTTTTGTCCTGAGAGTTAATCCAGACGCCACGGTTTTGATAATTAAAAGTTTCACCCTGACGTTTCAGTTGTTCGGTCATTCCGTCAAAATAGGTATTTCCATATTCATAGAGGTAGTAGATGATTACAAACCAGAATAGGTCAAAGCCAAAGAAAAAATAGCCAAACCATCCAAAGGAAAAGAGTTTGGCGACAATGAGGAAGATCACAACCGGCAAGACCACACATTTTAAAAATAGCTTGGATTTCTGTGGACGGTTTTCGATTGGAATGATTTTGGGTTTCGTTAATTCAGTCATGGTTGTTTCCCGCATGTTCAATGCAATTCACAATCACCAGCAGATATAAATATAAAAAGATCTATTTTTTTATAGGCGTGATTTAGCCATCCACCGTTGGATTGTTCTTGTTAAAAGTTTTTAATACAGCCTAAAAATTAAATTAGCCGTATAGTCCTCGTTGAAAGGCACAACAAGGTTGAACAGGTGGCGAGGCACAAATGAGAAAAGATAGATACAGCATGAGAAGCTCCTTGTGTTAAAGAAGTTCTACCAATTACTGTCAAATAATGGTGGCAGAACGAGAGCGGGTTGACAGACTGGAACACAAGAATCCAGCACGTCCGAAGACGTCCCCCTCCCGTTCCACCGCAGAGGGGCACGAGGGGATAAACACTAAAGGACAAGTCCCTTAATGTTCTTGTGTTGGACGGTCTGTCAAAACCGACTGGCAATGTAGGCCAGCGAGCCCATATTAATTTTATCCAGCGCTTTAGTCAATTTTAGCAATACTAAAATCTGGACGATCAGTGAGGAATAAACAAATTTAATCTAAGTGTTTGATTTTTCCGATTAGACCAAATTAAACCAATCGATTGGCTTATTTTGATTTCATGGATAAGCCTAAAATGGTCTGTTCTTCTTTATTAAAATGAAACAATAAAATGAATTAATAAATCTCCCAACCATACCTTTAAATATTTGGACTGATGAAATGGGATTAGTCATGTTAGCTAAGATTCAGATTGGACTTATCATTTTATGACCTTATTCAATACAGCTATTGGTGATATCCTGATTCAACCCATTCATATTAGAGAAAGCTTAATGAAAGTCTTAAATATTATTGAGGTCATGATAAATTCAGCTCATTGTTTTAAATAATCATCCTAGTTTTTATGATTTACCATCTTCTGTTAACAACTTTGCTGATTCACCCAAATATAAAAGCGAATAAATACTGAGCGATAACAGCCGTCAATCAACCTACATGCTCACAATATCTCAGCCGTCAGAAATTTTTTATATCTCCAGTATAATCAACAGCTTATTAATGTTAAGATATGTAAAAACCACAGATTTTATCGTTGACAGCCTAAGGTGTACACAGCTAAGCTAATTCTACACAGCAAAATCTGTGTACAGGCGTGAGAACATGATATATCCTAGGTGCAAATTAATGTCGCACTAGCGGCAATTTTTTTGTCTACTGTTTAGCAGTCGTTATGGCAGCTTGACAGGGCAACCGTAAGGTTGGCTGATCCTAGATTCAGTATTGTCACCCCTGTAAAGCTGCCACCCTCATTGTGACAAGTGATGGCGGTAAGTAATTAAACTTATCTAGGACTACTGCTATGAACGCAATTCTTCATGGTGCAAACACTTGCACACCTAAAAAACAAGCCTCTCAACTGATTGTTGAACTCGGTAAATCTATTTCAAACCCTCAGCGTCAGACACTCGCCAACCTCTATATCGCTGTTGATACTGCAAACTCCTTGCTCAAAGAACTTGAACAAGCACATCAAATCATTCGTGAATGTATGAATGAAATGAATGATGAACAAATCCTTGAAGTCGCAAAGCTCAATCAAAATAACAACCTCTCCTCTCTATGGGCATTCCGTACGCATCAACGTCACAAGTTGATTGAACGCGCACAACGTGTGCTGTTTGGAGCTGGTCATGTCCCAGGCTAAGAAGAATAACAATCTCCTGATTTCGGGAGACTATCCTTTAATTGCTTCGCCTACGCTTGCAAAAGCGTATGGTGTTGCGGCCGCCAATTTTCTACAGAAATTGCATTATTGCTTAGAAAATAACGAAGGGAAAATTTTTAATGGAAAAAAGTATTGGTTCCATAGCTACGAGCAATGGCAAGCGACGCTTGGCGTGTATAGCGTATCAACGATTAAAAGAATTGTAGCTAAGTTAAAACAAGCTGGAATTCTTGTGATTGAAAAGTTGGCACAAAATAAATGGCTACAAACCAATTTCTATACAATTAACTATAAGAAATTAAAACAACTCATCACGCTGAATAACGGGCAAAACAATCAGCCTACCGAAGTAGTTCCCTCTTCTGATCCAGTTGTAATCCCACCATCCTTGCAGAACTCTGCCCAAGCCATCCATTCATCCATGTTAATGAATTCAATTCAACAGGCATTTCAAAATATCAAGGTTAAATCAAATACATTTAAACCAACATTAAAAGTAGCAAAAGAATCCCGTCTACGCCCTGACTTTGTCACGCGTGAATCCTATTCAGTAAAAGGATTAAGCCAGCCACTCCATCCTGCCGCATCAAATGAAACGTTAAAAAATATGGATCTCAATTACCGCTGCTTTTATCAGGCGCTTAGACAGCAACGTGTAGATATTGATTATGATGATCAACGTATTCAACAACTGTTGAAATATCAAAAGCGGATTCTTCAGCATATTGCCTATATCAAACAGAATTTTGCAGGACATGAGCGCTATCATTGGCACATGCTTGAACAACTACAAATGGAAAATTATTTAAAAAAATAGATCAAATCAAACGAATATCTATTTTTCAAATGATCCGTTTATATGAAGTTCATAAACGGATCATTTGATTAAATCACAGGTTTAACAAAGACTGATTAGATCCATTCAACTGACACAACAGAGATAACAAACTTTGGTTTTTTCATCTATATATTAAAAGTCGAAATCTAGATGTTTCGATTGATCACGATGATGATTGTTCGCCTTTTCCTGTTCACGTTTTTTAGCCAGCACAAGCTCATACTCTTTTTTATAGAGCTCGCACAGGTTGTTTTGACGAATTTCCCGAATCTCTTTTCTATATTCTGCCACCTTGTCTTGATCTTCAGGATCCGTGCTATACAGTAAATGCCTAGGAATTTGAGGTACATCCTTTAATTTAGTTCCATATTTTTTAGTATAATCTTCATTAGATAAACATGACACCGCACTACTCACTTCTAATTGAATACCATAGATTTCTACCTTTTTTGTTGGTGCATATTTTTCTAAAAATTCATTTATTATTTTTTCAGTTTTTGTTCGGTAGTGGAATAATATATTACGGCGAAATCCAAGCACATCTGCTGTGATTTTTAATGCACCACCTTTATCAGGATTTTTTTGACGATATTGTTTAAAGAACTGTTCTGGCGAACGTTGAATATTATCCAACATACTTTTTTCAGAAAATAATAAATGTAAATGTGGTTGTTCTGACTGTCCGTCCAGTGCTGCAACATGATTATGAATTGCTACGGTACATGGCATTTTATATTGACCACAAAATTCATGCATTAATTTTTCAGACAATTCAATACGCCGATTTTTATCCAATTCTTTTGGCAAAGCAATTGTAATATGCGATGAGGTTCGTCGAGTCTCACTTGTATATTGATCTGCTGCATACCAAAACTGATCGGGATGATTATCGACCCAAGCTGGCATATGATATGAAGCACAATATTCAAGCTCTTCAATCTCACTTTTATGCTTAGAAAAATATAAGGTGCGAGTAATATAGTGATAGGCACTTTTTGATAGTCGATACTTTGAATGACCGTCACTCAATTTTATTTGACTATTACCTTTAACGTTATGACTTAAATGAAAATAATACATTTTTACTTCCGATATTAATTTAACTGGAATATCGGATCCTACAAAATTTTAAAAATTCATGATTCGTTTCGTGAAGAAAAATGAAAAAAACTTAAATTTAGATCAAAAAACACACATTTAATAAAATTGCACGAGTAACAAAACCCAAAAATAAGAGTAACAGACAATAAAAATCAAAAAATATCAATTTTTATAAATAAAAACATTCACATAAGACATTTATAAAATACGTGTAACAGCTTAACTAAATTAGAGTAACACTTACTAAAAATATGAGTAACACCAATTAAAAATAAGAGTAACACCCTATAACCATTAAAAATCATAGACTTAAAAATTAACAGGGCTGCGCAGCACGAGAAGTAGTGTCTTTTAAATGAGAGCGAAGCGAAATTTAAAAGACACGGATACGAGATATAAAAAATCTTTTTTGCATTCGCAAAAAAGATTTTTTATCTACCCCACTATTAACAGCCATAAATTAACAGCTCAAATTAACAGAAGAGTAGTATTTTTTGAAAAACTCAACATATGGCGATTTTTTTTAAGACTCTGTGATATACCAACATTTTCTTAAATACAGAAGGTTTAAAAAATGGGTAGAGTTAAATTAACAGTGAATGAAATAACTTTAAGAGTTGAAAAACACTTAAGACAGATAGCAAAACGTACTCATTCAGATGAGTTGGTACTTCAATTGATTCAATCTAAACCTGTAAATCAATTTACCGAAGAAGATATAAGAAAATTAAAAAATAAAGATCACAAAATTTTAGAATTAAACAGATTAGCAGAATTAATGGACTCTATCTGCACAATCGCAAAGAGTGATCGCTCTGATATTGAAAATGACATTGTTGATTTTAGTAGATATGAAGATCCTTCTTCTCAGACTGATGAAAGATTAAAAATAGCATTAAAAATGCTAAAAAATTACAATAAAAAAATTCCTGATTCAATAAAACAAAAAGCACATGATGAAATCAAAAATTCATTTCATAGTTCTTACAGACAAGAAAAACAAAAGATAAAAGATCGAAAGCAAGAGAATCATAAGAAATTTTTTCTTGGAAGTGCGCTTATATCATTTTTTAAATCACAAAATATTGAAATGAATTATCTTGATATTACACTTAAAATGATTGAGCTGTATCAAATTAAAAACTATTTTAGAAAAGAGTTATTTTTAGAATCAGAAACTAAAGAATTTAAATTTTCAGAGCAAAGTAGAAACTTTAACGATAAGAAAAATGCGATTTTATCTGATCCTAAAAATCCCTTTAAATAGAAATATAGATTAAAAGATAAAGCAGTATACGTTTATCTCATTTATTTTAAATGAGATAAGCAGTCAACATTGTTATTACCTAAAACTAACAAAAGATTATTTACTGACATAATAAAAAAATAAGTCTTTTTTTGATTTTTTAAACATATCTCATATTTTTTATTTTTCGCATATATCTCATCTTTTTTTTTTATATTTTGTTAGTCTTTATTTTAAGAGTTTTTCTCTTAAAACTTTATTGAAGGAGATATTTAATGGCTGTATCCATAGACCTAACTAATACCGAACGTCGAGTATCTACTGCCGAATTCGCTTTGCGCATGAATATTTCAGAAAAGGAGCTATATGATCGAATTAAAACTGGTCGTGTGACAAGACCAATCAAAGATGGACGTAAAAATTACTGGCTTAATAGCTATGTCCTTTCCTGTATTATTCATGAGGAAAACTCCATTCTTACGTCAGAATGAAATAGCTATTGTTGTAAATCAAAACGCCTGATTTTTCTCAGGCGTTTTTTTCAATATTTTCATTCATCCAATAGTTAAATCCTTATCTAATATGATGACTTTAGTTTTTAAGAGATCTAGTAGATCTATAAAATTAAAAAGGTCACAAATAAAATTTGTGACCTTTTTTGTAACAAACTCGAATGTGAGTAACATTATGAGTAAGTTTAAAAAATACAGTTTAAATATTATTAAATTACAATAACTTAAACTATATATGAGCAGTTTACATCATTCCGCCCATACCACCCATTCCGCCCATATCAGGCATAGCAGGTTTATCTTCAGGAATATCTGTGATCATACATTCAGTTGTTAACATTAAACCAGCAACAGAAGCAGCATGTTCAAGTGCAGAACGTGTTACTTTTGCAGGATCAAGGATACCCATTTCTAACATGTCGCCATATTGTGAAGTCGCAGCATTGTAACCAAAGTTACCTTCGCCATTTTTCACAGCATTGATCACAACCGAAGGCTCATCACCTGCGTTAGAAACGATTTGACGAAGTGGTGCTTCAATCGCACGACGAAGGATATTTACACCTACAGTTTGGTCATCATTTGCACCAACAACACCGTCTAGCGCTTTAGCAGCACGGACAAGCGCAACACCACCACCTGCAACAACACCTTCTTCAACCGCAGCACGAGTTGCATGAAGTGCATCGTCTACACGGTCTTTTTTCTCTTTCATTTCAACTTCAGTTGCAGCACCGATTTTGATTACAGCAACACCGCCTGCTAATTTAGCAACACGTTCTTGTAGTTTCTCTTTATCGTATTCAGAAGTTGATTCTTCGATTTGTGCACGGATTTGAGTTACACGTTCAGCAATTTGATTTGCATCACCAGCACCATCTACAATCACTGTATTTTCTTTAGATACTGTGATTTTGTGCGCAGTACCTAAATCTTGTAGAGAAGCTTGCTCTAAAGACATACCCACTTCTTCAGAAATCACAGTAGCGCCAGTCAAGATCGCAATATCTTGAAGCATTGCTTTACGACGGTCACCAAAACCAGGTGCTTTAACAGCACACACTTTGATGATGCCACGCATGTTGTTCACAACAAGTGTTGCAAGTGCTTCACCTTCAACATCTTCAGCAATGATAAGAAGTGGCTTACCTGTTTTCGCAACAGCTTCTAAAACTGTAATCAATTCACGGATGTTGCTGATTTTTTTATCAACAAGAAGGATGAATGGATTTTCGAGTTCAGCTGTCAAAGTATCTTGTTTGTTTGCAAAATACGGGCTGATATAACCACGGTCAAATTGCATACCTTCTACAACGTCAAGTGCGTCTTCGAATCCTGAACCTTCTTCAACTGTGATTACGCCTTCTTTACCAACACGCTCCATCGCCTGTGCAATTAATTTACCCACAGTTTCGTCAGAGTTTGCAGAAATCGAACCAACTTGTTCAATCGCCTTGGTATCAGAAGCTGGTTTAGCCGTTGCTTTGATATTTTCAACAACAGCTTTAACAGCAAGATCAATACCGCGTTTTAAATCCATTGGGTTCATACCTGCAGTTACAGATTTGATCCCTTCATTTAAAATTGCTTGAGCAAGTACAGTTGCTGTTGTAGTACCATCACCCGCGATATCATTGGTTTTTGAAGAAACTTCACGAACCAATTGCGCACCCATGTTTTCGAATTTGTCTTTCAACGAAATTTCTTTTGCAACAGTTACACCATCTTTAGTGATGTGTGGTGCACCAAAAGAACGATCAATAACAACGTTACGACCTTTAGGACCTAAAGTTACTTTAACTGCATCTGCAAGTACATTTACGCCCGCAATCATTTTTGAACGAGCTGAATCACCAAATTTTACGTCTTTAGCTGACATGCTTAACTCCAATAATCTTTATTCTTTAACCATCTAATTTAAAAGTGGATGAGGCATATTGTTTTTAATTGATCAAAAACAACACACCATCTCGGTCTGAATTAACCTTCAAGTACCGCTAAAATGTCAGATTCTTTCATAATTAAAAGTTCTTCACCGCTTACTTTTACAGTTGTACCTGCATAAGTACCGAACAATACTTTATCACCAACTTTAACGTCTAATGCACGCACACCATTGTCAGTGATTTGACCATTTCCTACAGCAATGATTTCACCTTGTGCTGGTTTTTCAGCTGCAGAACCTGGAAGTAAAATACCGCCAGCAGTTTTTGTTTCCTCTTCAACACGACGAATAACTACGCGATCATGTAATGGACGAATGTTGCTCATATAAAACTCCATAGACATCGTCTAAATGTCATTGATTACTCAGGGAAGATGACTTCTTATTCCTAGGTCATCGACAAAATATTTGTATGTCACATTTGTGGGGATGGAAATAAACGCTTCAAGGGGAAAATTAAAAAAAATTTATCTAATTTGTATTTTTTTTATTCGTTCACGTCAGATTGTCAAAAAATTCAACCGATTTTTTCATTATTGAGCAATAAATTCTTGTAATTGTTCATCAAAAAAATAGTGTTGAAATGTACCGTTTTCATGAATCACATTAAAACTATTTGGGATTTTTTTATGCAAACGACGAGACACAGCAGTACCTGCATGCACTTCATATACAGGATGAGATAAATTTAAAGTAAATGCTTGATTTAAATCATAGACTGCAACGAGATGTAAATGACCGTGCAATAAAGCATAGAGCTGATGCTGCCCCCATTCCTTGATTGCAAATTGTCCTAAAGCCGGACAATCTTTTAAATGATGATCTTCATTCGATGTATAAAAAGGTTGATGACTGACAATAATTTTTAATTTATTGTCTGGCGCATCCATCAACAATTGATTGACACTTTCTATCTGTTCAAATGAGATATGCCCGCGTGTATGATAGCGACGGCGAATACTATTCATACCAATCAAATAAAAATGCTGAGTCAACAATGTCCGCTCTAAACTGCCAAAAAATAATTGATACAGACCAAAAGGTCGAAATGCCCTGTTCCATACATGATAAAGCGGAATATCATGATTACCTGGGACAACAAAATATGGCGTTTTTAAAGATTCTAAAAATTGCTTACACGCATAAAACTCTTTAAATTTAGCACGTTGAGTCAGATCTCCACTCACCACTACAACTTCTGGTTGATGCTGTGCACAAAACCGCTGAATCGCCTGTATACATGCTTGACGCTCTGTTCCAAAATGCAGATCAGATAGATGTAGCAGCATGCGCAGGTACCATAATATTTAAAGCATTTTTCTCTACATGTAAGTTCAAAGGTGTATCCATTGACACAATTTCTCCATCAATCGCAACCGTTAGTTTAGGCTTTTTCGAATACACAATCACTTTATCTGCACCAAAGCTATACACATCTGATGCTTTTTCTAATTTTCCTCGAATGGTCTGAAATAGTGTTTTAAATAAAGTGACCTTATCCCCTTTTGCGATCACCACCCCTGCGATCTCTCCCACTTCAGCACATTTGGAAATTCGTAAATTTAATTCTTTAAGTTGTAGTTGATTATTTCCAAAAAAGATTAAAGGCGTTTTGACTGGATATTTTTGTCCATCCACCTCAATTTCGAGTTTGAGTTCTTTGCGGTCTCGAATCAGTACATCCAAGCCTGAAGTATATGCATTTAAAGCAAAACGTCCAAAACGCCGATTGTAATCCTCTCTTTTTTTGATGAATAACGGATACAAACCCAAACTGGCATTGTTTAAATAAATTTGATCATTGATACATGCGATGTGGGATGCACGTGGTTCTCCTGTCGCAATAACATGAGCTGCCTCAAGCAGATTCAATGGAATATTCAAGGCACGTGCTACATAATTAAATGTGCCTAATGGCAAAATACCCATCGGAATATTTTGATGAAGCATTTGCGATGCAACAGCATTCAACGTACCATCACCACCTGCCGCAACAATAACCCCGGGTTTTGAATATTGTGCATGTCGTTGATAGATTTTTTTCATTAAGGTCTGAATATCGCCTTCTGCACTGATATCAAAAACCTGTATTTCAAAACCATGTGTAGTCCAGATGGTCATGAGTTTTTCGTAAACCTCATCTTTGTGATTTGCATGAAAACCTGATTTTTCATTGTAAATCATCGAAAGAGGCTTTAAATCTGTATCCATAAGTTTGATTATTGTGAAGTATTTGCTCTAATTTCGTCGATTTTCTAAGCAAATAAAAGCACCTTTATGTAAAATTCGAATTATACCCATTTATTAAATCAATAATAATTTTTTACAGCTTCTTATTTTCAAGTTATTGTTAATTATTATTATTTACAATAAAAATATTACTCATTGCTTTATTAAATAGTGTTAAATATCAACCAATAATTCCACTTAAACACTAAAAATCAATCACTTACACCACCCCTTAGGTTAAGCATCTTTTAAGCCTTTAGTCTTATTTTTTTTATGAATATATGTTTTAATACGTCCACTTTTTTTCTTACTTAAATTTGAATGTTGTACCACTTCATTCAGGTTGTTATTTGTACACAAAATTGTACATATTTTAGATAGGCCTCACCATGACCCAAGTGAACGCACCAGAATTCGTTCGTCATCCTAAGCTCATTGCCTGGGTTGAAGAAATTGCTAAATTAACTAAACCTGCAAAAATTGAATGGTGTGACGGAAGCGAAGAAGAGAATCAACGTTATATCGACTTGATGATCGCTAACGGCACTATGCAAGCATTGAACCAAGAAAAACATCCTGGTTCTTATTTAGCGAATTCTGATCCGTCTGACGTAGCTCGTGTTGAAGGTCGTACATTCATCTGTTCTGAAAAACAAGAAGATGCTGGTGCGACTAACAACTGGGAAGCTCCTGCTGAAATGCGTGCTCGTCTTAACGGTTTGTTTGATGGCGCAATGAAAGGCCGCACAATGTATGTGGTTCCATTCTCAATGGGTCCATTAGGTTCTCACATTGCACACATCGGTATTGAAATTACTGATTCTCCTTATGTTGCTGTAAGTATGCGTAAAATGGCTCGTATGGGTAAAGCTGTTTATGATGTACTTGGCACAGATGGTGACTTTATTCCTTGCGTACATACAGTAGGTGCGCCTCTTGCAGAAGGTCAAAAAGATGTTGCTTGGCCTTGCAACCCAGAAAAATACATCGTGCATTATCCAGAAACGCGTGAAATCTGGTCTTATGGTTCAGGTTACGGCGGTAATGCATTATTAGGTAAAAAATGTCTTGCTTTACGTATCGCATCTTCTATGGGTCGTCAACAAGGTTGGTTAGCTGAACATATGCTTATCCTTGGTGTGACAAATCCTCAAGGTGAAAAACACTACATCGCAGCAGCATTCCCTTCTGCATGTGGTAAAACCAACTTTGCGATGCTTATTCCACCAGCAGGTTATGAAGGTTGGAAGATTGAAACTGTAGGTGATGATATTGCTTGGATTAAACCAGGTGAAGATGGTCGCTTATATGCAATCAACCCAGAAGCTGGTTTCTTTGGTGTAGCACCAGGAACAAATACCAAAACCAATCCAAACTGTATGGCAACACTTCACAAAGATGTGATTTATACCAACGTTGCGGTGACCGACAATGGCGAAGTTTGGTGGGAAGGCTTAACAAAAGAAGCACCTGCAAACTTAACCAACTGGAAAGGTCAACCACATGTTGCTGGTGAAAAAGCAGCTCATCCAAATGCTCGTTTCACTGTAGCAGCGGGTCAATGCCCTTCTATTGATGCTGATTGGGAAAATCCAGCTGGTGTTCCAATCTCTGCATTCATCTTCGGTGGACGTCGTGCGGATACAGTACCTTTAATCTCAGAAGCATTCGACTGGGTAGATGGTGTATATAAAGCAGCAACAATGGGTTCTGAAACAACTGCTGCGGCAGTAGGTCAACAAGGTGTTGTTCGCCGTGATCCATTTGCGATGTTGCCATTTGCTGGTTACAACATGGCGGATTACTTCGCTCATTGGTTAGAACTGGGTGAAGAAGTAGGTGCGAAAGCAAAAGCTGCTGGCAACAAATTGCCAGGTATTTACAACGTAAACTGGTTCCGTCGTGATGCTGAAGGCAACTTTGTATGGCCTGGTTTTGGTCAAAACATGCGTGTGCTTGAGTGGATCATTGACCGTTGTGAAGGTCGTGCAGATGCAGTTGAAACACCGATTGGCTTAGTTCCAACATTTGAGCAATTGAACTGGACAGGTTCTGACTTTACTAAAGCGCAATTTGATCTTGTAACATCTCAAGATAAAGATCAATGGATCAAAGAGATTGAAAGTCATACTGAATTGTTTAACAAGTTAGGTGACCGTTTACCTGCAGCACTTAAAAATCGTCAAAACGAGCTTTTAGAGGCTGTAAAAAAATCAGCTTAATTTAAATTAAGCATTCAAGAGACCGCTTTCGAGCGGTCTTTTTGCATTCAATCTATAATCATTGTGATGGATTAAAGGATTCAAGCAGTACGCTCTTTTGATTTCGAATCACTATCGTATGCAACTCAAAAAACAACTTAAACGGAATAACCGATTAAAATAAAGCCATTTGTATTCTAAATGTAATATTTTGCGTTAAATCCACAATATGATATTTTTGCAATACAAAAAATCCATATTTCCTCTATAATTAAAAAATTCATTTCTTTATTTTTTTATTCTTTCCCATGATTGAAAATATTATCTATACAGCGAAAGTCATTAGAACTAAATTTGTCTCTGACAAGAAATACCTTACAAAAAGATTTATTAATAAATTAGGTTACACACCTGACTTTGATAAACCGGAAAGTTTTAATGAAAAAGTAACTGCGCGCATGATCTATGAAAGAGCGCCTCTGCATACAAAACTGGCTGACAAGTTGACAGTGAGAGAAATTATTTCAGATAAAATTTGTTGCTCACATTTTGTACCTTTACTTGGTGTATACAAATGCTTTAGCGAAATTGAGTTTAATAAACTCCCATCTAAATTTGTTTTAAAGTGCAATCATGATAGCGGTAGCGCAATCGTGTGCCATGATAAAAGTCAATTTGATATTAAAAATGCAGAACTAAAATTAAAGCATCATTTAAAACAAAATATGTATTTTAAAAAAAGAGAATGGCATTATAAAAATATTACACCGTTGATTCTGGCTGAAGAGTTTGTTGAATTATGGACAGATCCAAATAGCCAGTTAACGATTACCACCAGTCGAGTACATTGTTTCGAAGGTCAACCCAGATATATTGAAGTCGATGTTCAAGATAGTCAAGGCATTGATTATTCAAATATTTATGATACCGATTGGGTCCTACAACCCTTTACAGTTGACTTAAAGAATAATAGCCCCTTAGGCTTAGCTCAACCGAAAAGTTTAAGCAAAATGCTGCAACTTTCTCAAGACCTTTGCTTTAAACATGGTTATAGTCGTATCGACTTTTTATTGGCTGGAGATGATGTTTTTTTCAGTGAAATCACGTTGACACCAAATGCAGGACGGATGGTGATTACACCAAGTGAATGGGATTTCAAGTTAGGCGCCCTCTGGAAAAGTTATTGATTTTTTTATTAAAAAATATAGTGAATCAATCCAGCAAGTAAAAGAGTTTAACGTTGACTTGTTGGATTGTTTTTTTTGTTTCCTCAATGGAAAGTGAACAATAAAAACCATGAGTTTTCCGCTTCATTTGTAATCACAAGCTTTTTCACTTCACATTAATATTTTTATAAATGATAGTGTTATAAATAAAAATACATAAACTTAAATGTATAGTATTAAAAAATATTGCTGCCATATGATGCGTATATCCAAATAAGACACAGACTTATTTATTTGTTTTAATTCCTATACAAATATCATAAATCTAATAACTATCCTTTTCTTTATTTGGTTATTTATCTAAAAAAACCACAATCAATTTAATTTCACTTGCATTTAATAAATATATTATATAGATTTTCTAAACAATATGAACAATAAGTGGTGGTTAAAAAAATTCCATCAATCGTAAAACAATACTTCTAAATCGGATCAAGTCGGATCGCTTGATCTTCCAAAAATAAACAAAGGAGTTGTTACCGTGAATAGCTTAATCCACAACAAATGGAAGATTTTGATTCTGTTGTTTCTAGCCAATACGATGAATTTTTTTGATCGTACAATTCCAGCCGTGGTCATTGAATCAATCAGATTAGAATATAGTCTAAATGACAAACAATTAGGAATGCTTGCTGCTGCATTTTCCTTAGTCTATGCCATTGCTGGCTTATATTTTGGAAAACTTGCAGACCGCAACTCAAGAAAAAAAATTATCGGTATAGGTTTAATCGCATGGAGTGGCTTTACCGCCATGAATGCACTTGCATGGAGTTATATCTCTTTTTTCATGGCTCGTGTAGGTGTTGGTGTCGGTGAGGCAAGTTATGCACCTGCTGCGAACTCTTTAATTGGAGATTTATTTCCACCTCAGCATCGCGCCAAAGCAATAGGTATTTTTATGCTCGGCTTACCAGTGGGAATGGTACTCGCTTTCTTCACCGTTGGTGGGATTGCACAAGCATTTAACAGTTGGCGTGCACCTTTTATCGTTGCGGCTGTACCTGGTCTGATCTTAGCCATCTGTTTTTTCTTTATTCGAGAACCTGCACGAGGCGCAGCAGAAGCTGAAAACTATCAAGCCAAAACTTCAAAGCAAAACAGCTTAGGAAGCCTTTTAAAAATCAAAACGCTACGTTGGATTATTCTTTCTGGCATTATGCAAAATCTTGCGATTGCTGCTGGCATCGCATTTCTAGTGCCGTTGTTCCTACGTTATTTTGGGTTAACCTTAATCCAAGGCTCATTACTTGCAGGATGTATTATCGGGATAACAGGTTTAATCGGCTTAACACTTGGCGGTGTCATTGCAGACAAGATTTATCAAAAATCTAAAAAGGGTCGTTTATTGTTCGGAGCACTGTGTTTATTGATCTCGGCGATTATGATTGGATTAAGTCTAATGCTGAAAAGCCAAGCTGTGGTTTTATTTACAGTATTGTCTTGTCTCGGTTGGCTTGCAATGTACAACTATTACACAACCGTCTACCCTGCTATTCAAGAAGTTGTTGAACCCAATCAAAGAGCAATGGCTTTTGGTTTATGTCTTGCGATCATGTATGTATTAGGCGGCGCATTTGGTCCACTTCTGGTTGGTGCACTTTCTGATCATTATGCAAATGCCGCAATGACTGTATCAGGTGCAACAGGGATTACGGATCAATTCCGTGCCATCGGTTTACACAAAGCCATGATTATTATTCCAATCACCTTATTACTGAGTGCCGTATTCATTTATATGAGTGCACAAACATTTATGAAAGATGCGCTTACATTGCAGCAGCCAAATGAATCATAAAACACAATGTTCAAGATGAAAGGATTCAGTATTCGAAGTTGGATGGTTATGGTTTGAGGTTTAAAGTTTAATTTTTAAACCTCAATATTCAAATTGAATCTACAAAATACAATAAAGCCAATGCTTGATTCATTGGCTTTATAAATTGCATTATGCAACATCTTTTTGCAATCGACGTTCATGTAACTCAAGCAAGTAGGCATCCAAAAGATCAATGTCATCCTGTTTAAATTCAAGATATAACTTGCTACGGCGACTCAATATATCCTGACTCGTGATTGCCCATTCCTGATCGACTAAATAATCCACTTCTTGCGCATAAAGCCCATGTCCAAAACTTTGTCCAAGCTCATGCACTGAGGAGGAATAATTTAAAAACTTCCATACATAAGTGCCATAAGCATGTGCCCAGCGACTTGCTGTTTCCAAATCAATGCCTTTGATTTTAGTCTGGATCTCCAAGATTAAATCTTCTACTGACACCAAGTTTTCTGCACCAGGTAATAAAGCAAGTGCGGTCCAAGATTGTTGCATTTCAGGGAAAAACTTTTTCAGTTGCTCAAGTGCTGATTCAGCAAGCTTGCGATATGTCGTCAACTTGCCACCAAAAACCGACAATAAAGGCGCTTCACCTGAATGTTGTTGAGAAAGTGCTAAAGTATAATCACGCGTAATTGCTGCTGGGTTATCAGATTCATCATCACACAATGGGCGCACACCTGAAAAAGTGCTGACAATATCATTTTGGCTCAGTTGTGTCTTAAAATGATCATTGGATACTTTTAAAAGATAATCAATTTCTTGTTGAGTGATTTCAACTTGATTAGGGTCATCATGATATTCACGATCTGTGGTTCCAATCATGGTGTATTGGTCTAAATAAGGGATCGCAAACACGATTCGCTGATCGTCATTTTGCATAATATAGGCTTTATCACCTGCATAAATTTTTGGCACAATGATATGGCTCCCTTGAACCAAACGAATGCCATAAGGTGATTTTAATTTCAAATCCTGTTGGATAAATTGTGCCACCCAAGGACCTGCAGCATTGACCAATACTTTGGCTTGAACTTGATATATCCCTTGTTCATTTTCAAGTTGGATTGTCCACACAGCATTTTCACGTTGCGCGGCAATACAACGTGTTTGACTAACAATCTTTGCACCCTTTTCCCGTGCCTGCATTGCATTGAGAATCACCAAACGAGAATCATCAACAGCACAATCGGAGTATTCAAAACCACGGGTAATATCTTTATTTAATGGGCTGGTTTCAGGGTTGAATTGGACCAAATTTGATCCTGGCAGTTTTTCTCGTTTGCCCAAATGATCATAAAAAAATAAACCCGTACGGATTAGCCAAGCTGGTCTAAGGTGCGGTTGATGAGGCATGATAAAGCGCATTGGACGAATAATATGTGGGGCTTTCGCCAGTAAAACTTCACGCTCTGCCAAAGCTTCACGAACCAAGCGAAATTCCTTATGTTCTAGATAACGTAAACCACCATGAATCAATTTACTACTGGCGGATGAGGTATGACTTGCCAAATCATCTTTTTCACAAAGCAAGACCGATAAACCACGCCCAACTGCATCATTGGCAATTCCAACACCATTAATTCCTCCTCCAATCACCACGATGTCATAACAAGTTTGCGGTTCGTTCATTTGCATCATAACATCACCTTTTGATTGAAGAGTTTTAACATATTTTCGTTTATTTTCATTTAAGAAAATAATAGAGACTTTTTTGATCAATGTCTATTCGATAATCAATAGATTTGCAACTGACATTTAAGCTCGTCATTGAATAAAGCCTAAACCACAATCAAATTCACTTCTGCCGCATTGATTTGTTGAATATAAGCTTCAGCAGGCTGTTGATTGGTAAAAAGACGATCAATTTCTCGAAGATGCCCCATGCGCATCATTGCATGACGACCAAATTTACTATCATCTACAGCTAAAAAAATCTGTCGAGCACCAGCAATAATTTCTTGAGAGACTGAAACTTCCTGAAAATCAAAATCCAATAATGTCCCATCTGCATCAATTCCACTGATGCCAATCACGGCGTAATCCACTTTGAATTGTTTAAAAAATTCAGATGTCGCCTGCCCAATGACCCCGCCATCGGGGCGAACTTTGCCACTGGCAATAAGCACTTCAAAATCTTCTTTTACACTTAGAATTTTGGCAACATTTAGATTATTGGTAATAATTTTAAGCCCTCGATGTTGCAATAAAGCGACAGCAATTGCTTCTGTCGTTGTCCCGATATTGATAAATAAAGAAGCATAATCTGGAATAGCTTTTGCCACAGCAACTGCAATACGCTGTTTTGCCTCTGCGTTATGGCTCATGCGTGTACTGTACTCAGTATTGATCACACTTGAGTCTATCGCAGCACCGCCATGATAACGTCGCAACAAACCAGCATCAGCCAACTGATTAATATCTCTGCGTACAGTTTGCGGTGTCACTGCAAATATCTGCGCAATTTCTTCAATACTGATATATCCCCGTTGTTTAACCAGTTCCAAAATCTGCTGTTGTCGAATCATGAAGTTCATAAATGCAAACCTTATTGTTTTATTTTCGAAAATGAACATTTAAATACATACATAACATAAGTTCTTGTAATTCAGCTAGCTTTGAATCTTAATTCTCAATACTGATGGTTTTTTTATTTGGGTACTTTTCACACATTTGACTCATTTCCACCCAACACTTTATCTGTACTAAAAACAGCCACCCATTAAACTATTTAAAATTAAATAATTGTTTTAAAAAAATTATTCTTTGTTTTAGCCATTCTTAAATAATTATTGATCCTGAACATAAACAAGGCATACGACCAAAGTCTAATAAGGGCAACCTTCATTCTTGCGTATAACGAGCTGTGTAATGATTTGTATCTCTCCGCAGTACTGATTGAAATTCTCTCTTTTTGATTTTTCTGTTTAGATTTTCACCCCAAATGAACCCTAAACAGGCTATGTTTTGCATATTCTTTTGGAGAATTGCCTTGTCCAATTCATCACCTCAGGTTGCTCCTTCGCAACTTGATAGAAAAACTCGTTTCAAATCTATACTTGGTGGCTCAGCTGGTAACCTAGTTGAATGGTATGACTGGTATGTCTACGCCGCATTTACGCTCTACTTTGCACCAGTGTTCTTTCCAGAAGGTAATGAAACAGTCAAGCTTCTCCAAGCTGCTGCTGTTTTTGCTTTAGGTTTTTTAATGCGCCCGATTGGCGCTTGGATTATGGGAATTTATGCCGATCGTAAAGGTCGTAAAGCTGGTTTAACGCTTTCTGTATCATTGATGTGTGTCGGTTCTTTAATTATCGCTTGTGCACCGTCTTATGATTCTGTCGGTATGCTTGCTCCAGCGCTTCTGCTCTTTGCTCGTCTCTTACAGGGCTTAAGTGTCGGTGGTGAATATGGTTCAAGTGCGACATATTTAACTGAAATGGCAGGAAAAAATCATCGTGGTTTCTTCTCTAGCTTTCAATATGTCACCTTGATTTCAGGACAGTTGTTAGCACTATGCGTATTGATTATCTTACAACGCACACTTTCAGAGGATGCCTTGCATGCTTGGGGATGGCGTATTCCATTCCTCATCGGCGCTTTGTTAGCCATTGTTGTATTCTGGATTCGTCGTGGCTTAGTTGAAACTGAATCAGCTAAACAAGCGCAAGAACATGCCAAAAATGGTGGTGAAAAATCAGGAGCATTTGCTTTATTCACCAAGTATCCTAAACAAGCATTTACCGTTATCATGTTAACTGCTGGCGGAACCTTGGCCTTCAATACATTTACCACCTATTTACAAAAATATTTGGTTAACACCTCTGGCTTTGAAAAGACTACTGCCACAGAAATTACCACGGCAGCGATCTTTGTCTTCATGCTGATTCAACCTGCTGTTGGCGCACTTTCAGATAAAATTGGTCGTAAACCAATTATGATCACCTTTGGTGTTTTAGGTGTTCTATTTACCATCCCTATTTTCAATGGGCTTGGTTCAACTACAGACCCTAAAACTGCATTTTTCTTATGTATGAGTGGCATGGTGATTGTAACTGGCTACACTGCAATTAATGCGGTAGTTAAAGCAGAACTGTTCCCTGCTCACATTCGCGCTCTGGGTGTTGCGTTACCATACGCTTTAGCAAATACAATCTTTGGTGGTACAGCTGAATTAGTGGCATTAAGTTTTAAAAATGCAGGTCACGAAAACTATTTCTTCTACTACATCACGTTTATGATTGGTCTATCTTTAATTACTTATATCTTTATGAAAGATACTAAGAAAAATAGCTTAATTACAGATGATTAATCAAAATCCAAAAGTAGCTTAGATGGGTTAAAACAGCTTTCTTATGAAAATTAGAAAGCTGTTTTAATTTGAACAATTCAATCATCGAGAAAATCACAAAGCTATGGCATACTAAAAATAATTCAAAAAGCTGGGACTTTAAAAGATGAAAATAATCACCTGTGCAGGTTTAGGATTAATGGTTTTAGCTTTATCGGCGTGCCAAACAACACCGCGTCAATATAATGGGATGACAGGCTACCAAATCGAAAGTCAGTCAAACAATAGCGCAACATTGGCATATACACTTTCTGGTCGCGCTGACCGTGATTTAGATGCCAGTAAATTACAACGTGCATGTCAAAAAGTTTTAGGTGCAAATAAAACCTATAAAATTTCTGTGCTTAGTATCAATGAAATCATCAACCCGCAAACTGCACAAAATCAAGCCGGTGTTCAACTTGGGCATAGTCGAACCTCTTTTGGACTTTCAAATACTCCTAATCTAAACAACAGTGAGGATTATGCAACGCGTCAAGCACTTGAAACTCGTCCAAGCACCTTGCATGTTGTACGTTATACCTGTTCTTAATACACCCAATCATAATAAATTTTCAAAAAATAAGACGCTTTTATAGCGTCTTATAAAAACTCACATTTCGAAACTCTTTGGCTTCATCTAAATCAGGCCATGTTGTTGCACTTCGTTCATCCAATTTTTGATAATTCGGATGACTAAAGTTTTTGATCCGACTGTCCGCCACCCATACTTCAGGGGCAAACTTTAAAAATTCATCTAAGAAAAAGCGATTAGATTGATCATATAAAACATCTGCGGCGAGCAATACATCCACCTGTTCTGCTTTATATAAATCATCCAGATATTCCAGCTCTACCTCGTTTAGTGCGGCATTTTCACGACAAGCATCTAAACTCACTTGGTCAATGTCACAACAAATCACACGCTTGGCACCCGCTAATTTGGCAGCAATCGCGACCACACCTGACCCAGCGCCAAAATCGAGAACCACCTTATCTTTAACATGATGTGGCTCAGCCAATAACCATTGTGCCATCGCCAAACCAGATGCCCAACAAAAGATCCAATAAGGCGTGTCATTCCAAATACGACGAATCACTTCATCATCTAAACGATCAGTCGGAAAAACCGGTGGAATCAACCACAATGAAATCGGAGTCTCAGGTAACTGCTGAGCGAGTAGCTGGCATTGAGGAATCACCTCATGCAAGGCTTTGAGTAAATGTGATGGGGCTTTAGGAAATTGTAAAGTACAACTCATAAATGTATAACCAAAATGATTATTCTAATACTTCGCAAATACACTAAGGTTGTTGACGCTTATATACTTCGATAATTTGCTGTTATTGCAGATCGCATCATATTGAATACATGATTGTCACAAAGTCTATTATTAAAGCAACTTTTACCAAAACAAAAATGACATTTTCGAGAACCCTTCACCATCTATAAACGATGGTGAAGGCTTTACTCTCAATATTTGATTAAGCTAACGCTTTTTCTGCTGCTTCTACAGTTTGACGAATCAATGTAGTAATCGTCATAGGTCCTACACCACCTGGAACTGGCGTATATGCTGAAGCAACTTCTTCAATTCCAACCAATTGAATATCACCAACACCACCACCTTCACGAGGATGGAAACCTGCATCTACCACAACAGCACCTTGTTTGATCCAGTCTTTTTGAATCAACTCTGCTTTACCTACTGCACCCACAACGATATCCGCTTGTTTGATTAATTCAGCAAGGTTTTGGGTACGTGAATGACAGATTGTCACTGTAGCATTGGCTTGAAGTAACATCATTGCCATCGGCTTGCCTAAAATTGCTGAACGTCCAACCACTACAGCATGCTTACCGGCAATCTCAATCTTATTTTCTTTAAGAATGGTCATGATGCCCGCAGGAGTTGCAGAACCATATGCTGCTTCACCCATTGCCATACGACCAAAACCAAGACACGTCACACCATCAACATCTTTTTCTAAAGAGATCGCATCAAAACAAGCACGTTCGTCAATCTGTTCAGGTACAGGATGCTGCAACAAAATACCATGTACATCAGGATTGGCATTTAATTTTTCGATTTCAGCCAATAATTGTTCAGTCGTGGTTTCTTTGCCTAACTCAACTTTCAAAGAATCCATACCTACACGACGACATGCATTTCCTTTCATACGAACATAAGTCGCAGATGCGCCATCATCACCCACTAAAATAGTCGCTAAAATTGGGGTACGACCTGTTTTTGCCTTTAAAGCTTCAACACGAGTCAACAAGTCTGCTTCAATTTGTTTCGCTAATGCGCGACCATCCAATACCAATGCCACGGCACATCTCCAAAGTAGATATGAATCAATTTTGCAAATAATACATGATTATTTAGACAATTTTCTTTCGTATGCTGAATTTATGTGCATATGCATGAAATATAGTATTGTTTTTTTTTCAAAGGTTGCTAATATGTGCATCACCAAGACATGGCGGGGTGGCAGAGTGGTCATGCAGCGGACTGCAACTCCGTGTACGCCGGTTCGATTCCGACCTCCGCCTCCAATCTTGTAAAGCCCGAGTGGTGAAATCGGTAGACACAGGGGATTTAAAATCCCCCGCCCACAAAGCGTGCCAGTTCGAGTCTGGCCTCGGGCACCATTTTAATCAACATTAAAATGGTGTAATAAAAAACCCAGCGATAAGCTGGTTTTTTTATGTCTAAAATTTTATATTAGCTTTTTATGTTAATCTCTAAATTGCAGTTTAAATAAGTGAAGCCTATATGATTCAAAACAAGCAAGTTTCCTTCTATTTAAATCAGTTACAACAACAATATCCAAAAGCATTTAAATACAATTTTTTATTTTATAGCCAAATTAAAACCAAAGGGCTTTTAGATGAAGCCAAGGAGTTTATTCCTTGGATTTTATCAATCATGATTTTTTGCAGTATTTACTTCAGCTTAGGTCATTATATTTCAATTCATTTTGTTCAATTTGATGCTTTTCAAGCCAATGCCATCGCAGCCTTGGCGGTTATGTTATTTTTTATGTTGATTGTTCCCATTATTATCAACCAAATCAAACACAGCTCTACCCATCTTTATCAGCAACTTAACAATACGCCATTTAAACTTGCCGCATTAATTATTCTACAAGCACTGAATCTATATTTTATTGAAAGTACACTTTTACAAGGTTTGCTATTTTTCTTTGCAATGAGCTTTGGTTTTGTGAAGTTCTATAAAGAAAATCTATTTCGAGACAGCACCAAAGATACTGAATTTTATCAATTACAACAAATTCGGAGAACTTGCTTTTGGGCGTATAAGCAAGCCAAAAAAGCCAGATTTAAAATGAGATTTTATAATAAAAATTCGGAGCAATATCAGTTTCAACAGCAACAGCTTACCCAATACTTAGAATTGCATTTACAGTTATTAAAGTATGAAAATGAAATGTGCAAAACATATAAATATGAAGATTTAGATGCCTATATGGACAGCATGATGTAATTTATTTTCATAAAAACCGAGTCAATATGATGAACTCGGTTTTTTTATGCTTGAAAATTTATGCGCTTTTTTGAATGCTTTTCACATCAATCAAATTGTTATTTAACACCACTTGATGCCCACGAGTAGCATCCACAGTATATGTATTTTCCTTAATGGTACTCACAAAAATCCAATCCGCTTGAACCTGTTGCGCGGTAAAACTCACTTTCAAATAACCACGTTGATTTAAGTTAGTATAATTCAATTCATCAATCAGTGTGGTAAACGCCATTTCAAATTGCTGTAACTGCGCTAAAGGAATACTGAGGTACTTTTCCATTCCAGGCGAAGACACAGAGCTAGTTGCCAATTCAACACCCACAAAATCACCTGTTTGTGTATGCAAGTCCGCAGACCAAGCATTATGTGTATCCCCTGCCAAAACAACGACTTTCTTATTCAGTGCTTTTAGTGTTCCATATAAAATTTCACGCTCAGCATAGTATCCATCCCACGCATCGAGATTATATGGAGCTACCGTCGTCACACGTGCTTTTTCTGTAGCTGTTAAAGATGGATCACCCGCTTTTAAACGAAGTTTTAAGGTCACTAATTCAGTAATCTGTTGATTCATTTTTACCAATGTCTCTGGAGTAACATTACCACTGGTAATTGCAGCCAATGAAAGCAGTAATTCAGCTGGAATTAGCATTTTTGCCATCAAGACTTGCTGACCTAATACATTCCATGTCGCTGTAGATTGTGCCAGTTTTTTCTGTAACCAGTCTCGTTGTTTATACCCCATCAACGTACGAGAAGTACTGATCAAATCTGACTGAAACTTGGCAATATCCAACCCAGAAGCCGTCATATAATCCGCATAATCCAGTTGCTTATCACGTGCCAAGATACGTGTATCCAACATCGTCAATTGCACCAATGAACCAAAGTCAAATTGTCGATAAATATTCAAATGATCTGTTTGATTCACAGGTCGAATTGGCATCCATTCAAAATACGCCTGTAATGCCGCTAACTTGCGATCAGAAAAGCTCCCTTCATTGGGTTGATGGTTTTCAGCACCCGCTTTCCATGCATCATTGGCTAACTCATGGTCATCCCAAATCACAATAAACGGATGACGTGCATGTGCAGCTTGTAAATCAGTATCCTTATGATAAAGCGCATAACGTTTGCGATAGTCGTCCAATTTGATAATTTCTTTATCATTGTCCGCAGGAAGCGTACGTCCTAATTTAGCCGCATCTTCAGTTGCATAGCCATCTTTGCCATATTCATAAATATAATCACCAAGATGGATAATCGCATCGACATCTTGTTTTGCCATTTCTCGATAAACATAGAAATATCCCGCTGGATAATTCGAACACGAACATACTGCAAATTGAACAGCATTGGTCGTTTCTGGTAATGTTTTGGTACGACCGACGGGTGAAATCACTGAACCGAATTTAAAACGATAATAATAAGTTTGCCCAGACTTCAACTTATCAGCATCAACTTTAACCGTAAAATCTTGTGCTTGTGTTGTTTGTACTTTCCCTGTGTTGATGATTTGTACAAATTTTTCGTCTGTCGCAATTTCCCAAACAACTTCAATACGTAAAGTAGTATCTTGGGGAGTTACACGTGTCCATAAAATCACACGGTCCTTAAGCGGATCACCACTCGCCACCCCATGTAAAAATTCAACTTTAGTGGCTGACGTTGTTGAATCATTATTGTCGCTACCACAAGCTGTCAAAGAAACTGGTATAGATAGTGCCCCAAAACTGGCTAATGACTTTTGAATAAGTTCACGGCGTGAAATTGAGCTTGGCATTGAAATCGATTTCCTCTAAGTTTTTTTATCTCATCACTTTAATCAGGAAATATTTCACTTTAATCTCAAGTTAATGAAAAATTCATGACAATAAAATCAATATATTGGCTTAAAACGCTTTATTTTCAGCCATAAACATCCGAGTTGATTGAAAAGAAAGCAAATCGTGCTAAATACGCTTGCCAAGAGAAAAACTGTCCTTTATTATTGCGCACATGCCCGAGTGGTGAAATCGGTAGACACAGGGGATTTAAAATCCCCCGCCCACAAAGCGTGCCAGTTCGAGTCTGGCCTCGGGCACCATTTTAAATTGATATTAAAATGGTGCAATTAAAGAACCCAGCAACTGCTGGTTTTTTTATGCCAAAAATTTAATCTCTTTAAATCATTAAATTTAAAATTAACATCTATTTCAAAATATCAAATACATCATTTTTAATATCTCACTTAAATATTTGATGATATTGATATTTACTTAAAAAATTCAATTTAATTAAAAACTATGACTGAAATTCAAAATCCAGTAAAAACGATTGCTCCAATATTTCCTCGACTTTTTGCATTTATCATCGACTGTTTGATTGTCGGTGTTGCATGTTTGGTAATGGGGAAAGTGCTATATCCCTATTTTGAAAACTCTCCATTTATTTTTCAATGTCATGGCACTTTGCTATGTTTGTTTTATTTCTCTGCTTTTAACAGTTCAATTGGAGATGGTAAAACGATTGGAAAAATACTCTGTAAAATTCGTGTAAAAGACTTTACAGGTGCTTCAATTTCACCAACCCACGCTTTAATTCGATCAAGCATTTTCATTATTCCATTTTGCTTTATCGGTTATTTACAATCCTTTGCACATCCGCCCCTTACACTTATTTTAATCATCGCCTTTTTTCAAAGTATTGTTTTTGCATGTTTCTACTTGGCAGTTTTTAATGGAAACAGCCAACAATCCCTTCATGATGTACTGACACGTACACAAATTCTCAGAAATACACAATCCAATATGTCTCATCAGGCAATATGGAAAGTGCATTATTACATTCTCACTTTGATCACAATGATCATTTTTTCAATCAATGTCTGGCATTATGTTCAAAATCAAAATTCAACAACTCATGATTTGACTTCAATCTCTGATGATATTCAAAATATTCAGATCGAAAATCGTTATACTTTTATTGGCGAAACTGAATCAACAAATCAAGTTCTCATTTTAAATGTTAGTCAACCTGCTTATCTTGATCAGATTGATACTGCTGAAACATTAATTCAAAGGCTTCAACAAGACAGCAATATTTTAGCCCAATATAAAATCAATCAAGTGCAATTTAATTTTTCCTATCAATTCGGTTTAGCAAAATTATCAAAAGCAACCATTTATGATTATAAAAAGACTGCCACAACGACTCAGCTCACCCATATCGGTGAGAATACATCCGTGAAGCTTGGTTTTTAAAATGTATTTGGGATAAGACTGAAATAGATTTGCAATGTATGGTCTACAGAACAAGGGAAGAAATTTTTAAATTAAATAAGTAAACTCAATTAAATTTTAAGTTCCTGATAGTAAAATAGTATTTTTAAATTATTAAAGTGTATACCATTCTTTTAACAGGCACTAATTTTATTATCTTTAGTTTTACTATTGCAAAGACAATAACACCCCATAGTATCATCGATACTAATTAATGACATATTTGTAATTCTTACGATTCTACAGAATTCTGTTGTGATGAAATTAATCATTATCTCTACTTCATAAATTGGAAAACAACATCAATATTTTTAAATAAATAATCCAAAAAAATATAGTACAATTCCAAAACACCATTTACATTATTGAATAATAAGAATAAATATTTCATAAAATTAAAATTTAATACTGGAATCTTAAAACAAAAAATTTAATCTTTCCTATATTTCAGACTGAAATTAAACTTTTATTTAACCAACTTTATTTAAATATTGAAACAAATAATATCTAATTTATTAGCTATATTTATAAATTTTATTGTATATTTTAACTTCACACGTAAAAGGATTTTATAATGAGAAAATTAATAATGATATTATTAACGGGATTAATAAATGTTAATGTATGGGCTACTTCATGCAATTACAACTTTAATGCAACTCAACCCCAGTTAGGTACGCAAAGGCAAAATTTTCCGATACATATAAATCAAAAAGTCGGATTTAATATAACGGATAGCACATTAACTAAAACTTATACTGCTTTTAGTAAAGAATTTTTGGAAAGTAACTCTAACAAAGTGACAATAGGAGACAAAAATGTACCCAAAAAAGGAATTTTTGCATTTGAAGTAGATATTATTGCACCACAGCTACCAATGTCAGGATCTGATTCAGGATATTTTTTACCCTTTATAATATATGTGACAGCGAATGGTGTTAAAACTGGCAGATATTATATTAGTTATATCAATAATTTTGTATCATTCCCAAATTCAAATAATATTATTTTAGATTTTGGCAGCGAAAATATTGCAATTATTCCAGCCTCGAAGAGCAATATTAAACTAGGTTTCTACTTTGATCAAACAACAAAAAATATAAATTATATTGTAGATGGCATAAACAAAGGAGTATTAGCAAAAATGGAAGGTGAATTCAATGAAATAGCATTTGGTATCGATGGTGGTCAATCGGAGGTTCAACTCAACTCCAATTCAATTGGTAAACAATTTACCATTGAGTTGGTTACAGACTACACAAAAATGACTCAATCATACCCTATATGTACAAAAGATATTTGCGGAAATATAATTTAATCTTACTATTAATTTAAACACACATAATTTTAAAATCGCCATGATGATTAATTTATAAATTCGGTATTTTGCTGATTAAACTAAATTAGTAAAAATACATCCGTGAAGCTTGGTTTTTAAAAGAGCATTTAAATGGTTTTAATATGCATGATTGAAAGATAAAAAAAGACCACGTTTTTGGAAACGTGGTCTATAAAAATGGTGGCTATGACGGGACTTGAACCTGTGACCCCCGCATTATGAGTGCGGTGCTCTAACCAACTGAGCTACATAGCCTAAAACTGTGCGCGCATTATCTGCTGTAACTCACGTTACGTCAAGTAATAATTGCAATAAAATTCATTGAAGTGAGCCGATAAGCCGGGTTCTGTCTAGAACGATCATTCCTCTAGGCGCACAATCACTCATACGCTCAAGCGACCTACCCGGATCCAGCATGGGCCATGCCTATAGGATCCCTATTTGGTCTTGCTTCCGGTGGGGTTTACCATGCCATGAACTGTTACCAGTCATGCGGTGCGCTCTTACCGCACCCTTTCACCCTTACCTTCCATTTCTCCGAAAAGAAACGATATTGAAGGCGGTCTACTCTCTGCTGCACTTTCCGTCGGTTTACACCGCCCAGGCGTTACCTGGCACCTTGCCCGATGAAGCCCGGACTTTCCTCCCCTGCTTCAATCACGGAGATCTCCACAGCAGCGATCGTCTGGCTCACTTCGGGGCGTATGCTAACAAATTTTACTGGGAATTGCTTGCGCTTTTTTGAGCAATTAAACTTTTATACTTCTCCATCAAGTCTTCTTGGCTTTCTACATGATTTGGATCAAGAGGAATACAATCTACTGGACAGAAAAGTGCACACTGCGGCTCATCAAAATGCCCCACACATTCTGTACAGAGGTTTGGATGGATTTCATAAATCTCCTCCCCCATAAAAATGGCTTCATTTGGGCATACCGGTTCACATACATCACAATTGATGCATTCATCAGTGATTATTAAAGACACATTACCAACCTTGTTGATGTTTACGGTGAAAAGCTTCGACCACACATTGTGGCACAAATTTAGCGACATCACCTTTTAATCGCGCAATTTCCCGAACCATCGTTGAAGAAATAAATGAAAATTGCTCTGAAGGTGTTAAAAATACTGTTTCAAAATCATGATCCAATTGACGGTTCATATTGGCAAGCTGAAATTCATATTCAAAATCTGACACAGCTCTTAATCCACGTAAAACAGCAGTCGCATTTTGCTCACGGGCAAAATTTACCAATAGACCATCAAAGCCAACAAACTCAACATTAGGTAGATGTTTGAGTGATATTTTCGCTAACTCTACACGCTCTTCTAAACTGAATACTGGATTTTTATGATGTCCAATCGCAATTGCAACGACGACTTCATCAAACATCCGTGAAGCGCGGGCAACCAAATCCACATGGCCATTGGTAATTGGATCAAAAGTTCCTGGATAGATGACACGAGTTTTAGACATCCATTTGTACTCAAGTTTGTTATGTAGGGCTATAGTTTAACAAAAACTTAAATCTTAGCGAATAACCTCTGCACATTTAGCCTTTGCTTTAATTGTGAAATGACTTCACCTCACGCCAAGTTTAAGGCAGAATAAGGCTATTCTTGGAATTATTTGTATTATGTCGAAAAATATTGTCGTAAAAAAAAATAATGGCGGGACGATTGCACAAAATAAACGTGCGCGTCACGATTATTTTATTGAAGAAAAATTTGAAGCTGGGCTTTCGTTGCAAGGCTGGGAAGTAAAGTCATTACGTGCTGGACGTATGACCATTACAGAAAGCTATATTACCTTTAAAAATAATGAAGCGTTTCTGTTCGGCGCTCAGATTCAACCTTTATTATCTGCATCAACACATGTGGTACCTGAAGCAACACGTACGCGCAAGCTACTGCTTTCCCGTCGTGAATTAGAAAAGTTAATGGGCGCAGTCAATCAAAAGGGCTATACGTGTGTACCATTGGCATGTTACTGGAAAGGTCACTTGGCAAAACTAGAGATTGCTCTAGTAAAAGGTAAACAGTTGCATGATAAACGTGCTACTGAAAAAGACCGTGATTGGCAACGAGATAAAGCTCGAATTATGCACAAATAAGAAAAACCTCCGAATGGAGGTTTTTCTTTTAGAAAGAATACTCAACAGAACTTTAATGAACCATAGCAGTTAGGTGCAAAATCTTGGTTTTTAAGCTGTAAATCTTGCAATGGGAAATTGACTGATGTATTCGGTAAATTAATATTACCAATTTCTAATGAGCTGCCCAATAAACAATCTAAAGCTTGGCAGGATGGTACAGCTGTCGTCGCTAATGCATTACTTAATGGACCAACGACTTGCTTAAGTACATCATTGGTGATATCGATCCCTTTAGATGGAGTCACATTCCCAATATCAACAGCATCCTCAAATGCCATCCACCAACCTCTTTGAGCGGTCACCTCAGCATTTGACCACCATACATTTTGACTTTGCAATGATAAAGAAAATGGATTATTTAAAGGAATTTTATGGATATAGCCCAAACTTTCACTGATCGATAGATTTGCTGTTAACCCTGTAATATCACCATTAACCTGTTTCTCTAAATTTAATGTGCCCAATAAAGGAACTTTTACACCCGCTTTTAATCGCCCACCAAAGTTTAAACGGTCAATATAAGCTTTGCCTGTTAAGTTCACACTACTTTGTCGCATCCCATTAATTGTTGCTGAATCAACTTGAATGGGTGCTGTAGTACTTTGCAAAGTTAAATTATAATCTGTTGAAGATAAAGGCAATCGCCCACAAAAAAATAGTACACAAACATCTACATTTCCAGTGATTGGCATTTGAGTATCGGTATAACTCATACCTCGACTATTTGTATAACCTAAACCTGTCGTCGCTTTTGTCTTTAAAAAACCACTAAGTGAATTAATACCATTCGGAGTTTCTGAATTTTCAGTTCCTGCGGTTAACATCCCTAAAACCTTTTCAGCACTTAAACGTAAACCCACGACTTCTCTTGTTGACGCTGCATCAGGGTTCTTTATTGCGAACTCTAAAAAAGGATTGGTTAATTTGGCACTTGAACCAGCTCTTCCCTCACGGGTATCTGCTAAACCAGATAAGCTGAGGTTATCAATATCAATATCACAGCCACCTGCACCATTGATACCGCCACATCCTAGTTGTAATTTTTTTATGTTGGCATTCAGCTCAAGTTCAGCTTCCATCCCAAGCTTATAAAAGCCAACCCCCTGCCCTTGCATTTTATTGGCAGCATCATTTGGAGCAATATAACCAAGACTCATCAATGCTTGACCTTGAACTTTTGAAAGCTCCGTATCATTTAACTCAATCATACCCTCTGTGTGAGGCAAATTAGCAAAACTATGATTCGAAACAAAAAATCCACCAAAAATTAAAATCATCTTACTGATTTTAATTAATTTTCCCACAATAATATCCATATCACCTGCTCAGATTTTTATTATTGGTCAAAAATATAGGAAAATCAGCAGCAACAGAATAGCTTAGCAGGACATATATTTTGTCTATATTCACAATGTTCTTTTTTATTTGAATGAGGTTATGATTTTTAAGAGTTTTTATGTGAATTATTGTTTTGTTTTTTTATGTAACTTTATTCAATAACATTAAAATACTTCATTTACCTTGGATTTTATTTCATCAACCATCCATTTAAATTTAAAAAAATATGTGATAAATCACTTAAAATAGACTCAATCCACTCCCACTTTAATAAATGATTTTTCTAATGGATGTTATTGAAGGATATCTATAGCATTCAATATATTTAAACACTGGTAGTTTAATAACGTTACTATAATTGGATGAGATCAATGTAATTTTAAAAACTAACGCTAATCAACGTTACTTTGAATTAAACCAAGAAATGTCTTATCCATGACAATCAGAAGCAGTATTGATTATCAAATAAACTCATTTTCAACACTAATTCAAAAATAGATTTAGTATTCAATTATTATAAATTATTTCAATTAGTTACAAAAATTAAAATCTCCAACCTACTTGAAGTAGCACCCTTGGATTTCTATCTTGATCACTGTTGGCTGAGGGAGTATCTCGCCATGCAACCGTCGCATTATAATCAAAGTCTCGATATGCCCCACCAAAACCAATACCTGTACTGCCTAAGTATCGTGTATTTTTATCTGTTAAGTATGGGTTCTTATTTTGCTGTATTTTCCCAACATCCTGAAATAAATAAGTATTTAAAAATGGTTTAAGTTGATAATAAAAGCTCACTGTAGAACCCCATCCCTGATCTCCTAATCCCTCGGCTGAAGGATATGCACGCATTTGATTAAAAGAGAATTTTTCTGAAGAGTCTAAATTTTTGGATGCAAGTTGCCCATAGACTTCACTAGTCAACCAAGAAGATTGCGTTAGTCTTTGTTGTCGCGTGAGTTTTAACTCGTATTTATAATAACTTCCCTGAGTTTTTGCAGACATGCTGTCTATATTTAATGCGGTCGGACTTTGAATATTTAAATTTCCAAATGTGGTAATCAGTTCAATCTGATTCATCCCCCCTTTTATTTCTCTTATCCCCCAATCATCAGTCCTGTTAAAATTCAATGCCAACCGACTAGCCTGTATCTGCTTAGAAGTTTGAGCATCTGTCGCCGCAATCTCATCAAATAGCTTTCTTTTTTCTAATTGTAATTTTGCATTCAAGTTGGTTCGTTGAGTTCGAATCAATGGATAGCTTAGATTCAAGTTGTAATTGCTAGACGTTCCTTTAGCATCTAATATTTTGAACTGTTCACCTAATTCATATTGAGTTCGACTATAGCTCCCTCCAAGCCACAAACCATTTCCAGTGATCGGAAATTGAGCATTTAAATTACCAGAAATGATATCTTGATTACTAGTCAATAATTGAGCAGATATTCTTTCTCCGTATCCCATTATACTTTGGCTTTCTATATAACCTGAAACACGATATTTGCCTGTATATGTGCTTCCAGCATTGTCAAGTCCGACTCTTCCTTGAAATAGCTTCTGACCAGAGATGTCCAAAATTAAATCTGTTTGCCCAATATCGTTTCCTGCTTGTAAATTGGCTTGTATTACACCAATACCAGATAAATCTGAAAGGTATAATAGAGCTTGATTGCTTCGTTCTCGCTCTAAAGCTTGTTGTTTTGGAATTTTTTTTAAATATCTGTTAATTACATGATGATTAACGCTTGAATGATTCTTTAAAAAAATTTGATCTAGCCGACCTTCTAATATTTGAATTCTCAATATACCATTGTCCATTTTTTGCTTTGGTAAATATGCTTTTGCTAAAAAATAGCCTTTGTCTTTATAGTATTGGGTTATTTTATCAGTTGCCATTTGTAAATCGGCGAGAATATTATTTTTATTTTCTAAATGCTTCACTAAATCATGAAGTATGACAGTCTCAATCTTTTGATTTCCCTCTAGTTCTACTTTAGCCACCCAAATCGAGGTTTGATCTTGACTATAATTTTGTTGTGTGGTGTTTGAGTCAAAATATTGTTGGTCTACTTTACTGCCTCGACTCAATGATTCAGGAATTAATTGTTTAACAATAGTTCCGCTATCTGGTACTGATATTTCAGCATGTGTGATAAAGGAAAACCCAAGGAGAATCAAGATATAACTATTTTTTGAAGAATCTCTTCTATTATTACTTTTAGCTTTTCTATTTGAATAAACGGTCATTTTTTCTCTAAATATACTCAATATTGATATACAAAACGAGGAGAATCCCCCTCGTTTAAGACTTAAAATTTATTTTTATATCAATTATTATATCGAAGCCACGGGGTTTTATTATCTTCATCTATAACCCATATTGAATTCGAGGTTGGATCAGATATATCTGCAATATTCCAGTCCGTAAAAGTCATAATTTTTTGCAGCTCAGCCGTTGTTTGGTAATACTCCCATTTTTAA
>NZ_LBNA01000035.1:0-73776 GCF_001005515.1 Acinetobacter sp. Ag2 | reverse complement strand
GGTGGTGGATGCGGTTGTAGTACAAATGAACCCGAAACGACTAAAAAATCAGAAGTGCAAGCAGTTAAATGGAAATAACTTAATCTGTATGTTCTCTTGAACCATTTCAAAGTTTAAGAGTCATTTTGGCGAAATAAAGAAGCCATTTTCAATTGAGAATGGCTTTTTTTATTGGTCTTATCTTGACCTGAGTTTGATGTAATTAAATTCTCAAATCATTGAAAAATAATAAATTTTTTATGTGGCTTGCTGCGTTTTTATCAAATTTTAGGATGAGGAGCGGAGCTCCGCAAGCGCAACCATCAATAGCGTTTTATTTCTCTTGATCAATAAAATGAAAGCGATCAATAGATTGTTTGATGATCTAGAGCTTGCACTGCCACGCTTTAGTGCTAAAGTTTAGGCTATGCCTCACTTTTCAGAGATGAAAAGTGACAAAAATCTTTCGTTGAGCGAGGGGTACATCCTCATACCCCCGCTCAACATGGCGACATTCATGTCGCCTCAAGATCGCAAGACCATCGATGATTCAAAAGTACAAAATAAATGAGTCATCCAAATCACTTGTATGAATAGTCTGGCGGTTTGACTGTATCATCTTTCATCAAGGATTTTTATCTAACTCAGGTTAATCATATTATTTAGCGATATATCAAAAACGTTATTGATCGGAATGTAATAAATACTTTAAGTGAAGTTTTAGAGTATTTTGATCATTATTATTTTGGCTAGAAAAAATAGTGTGCCTGAATGAATTTTTTATATCAATTTTACAAAACCATCGTTATTTGGTGAGAGGGTGTTTTTCATACAAAAATATAAGTTTTAAAATAATTCTTTTGCAATTTTATTGAGTTATAAGTGATTGAAATTTTATTTATAATACACTTAAAAAAAAGGAATAGTTTTAAAAATAAACGGTTGGTAAATAATCAATAAAAACCTTATGAGAAACCTTGACTTTGTTCGCTAAAACTACAAAAATGCTTGCTCAAGTTTCAGATGTTTTTTTCGATCACCCTTCGAATAAAAGTATCAAAGCAAGCAATAACATTTTCTCTAAGCCGAGAAAATGACCAATACCGAAACATGTTTATCCCAACATATTTCAGTGATTCATACAGCCCACACGGTTGCGTGACGATTTATTTTTTTATTGCTGCAAAAACGAGTCAATATGTGTGCTATAACAGAGCGCACAATCAATGAATGAAACACAGTCTATGTCTCCCATAGTGCTGTGGAAAAAAGATTAGGGTGAATACGTTGGAACTTTTATCTGGTGGTGAAATGCTTGTTCGTGCATTGGCGGACGAAGGCGTTGAACATGTTTTTGGATACCCAGGCGGCGCAGTATTACATATTTATGATGCGCTATTTAAACAAGATAAAATTAATCATTACCTCGTGCGTCATGAGCAAGCTGCTGGTCACATGGCAGATGCATACTCACGCGTGACAGGTAAAACAGGTGTCGTACTGGTCACTTCTGGACCTGGTGCAACCAATACCGTAACACCAATCGCCACAGCTTATATGGACTCAATCCCAATGGTGATTTTGTCTGGACAGGTTGCAAGCCATCTGATTGGTGAAGACGCATTCCAAGAAACAGATATGGTGGGGATTTCTCGTCCAATCGTAAAACATAGTTTCCAAGTGCGTCATGCAAGTGAAATTCCTGCAATAATTAAAAAAGCATTTTATATCGCTTCTTCTGGACGTCCGGGTCCTGTTGTTGTTGATATTCCAAAGGATGCGACCAATCCTGCAGAAAAATTTGCGTATGAATATCCTGAAAAAGTAAAAATGCGTTCTTACCAACCTCCGCATCGAGGTCATTCAGGTCAAATTCGTAAAGCAATTGATGAGTTGGTGAATGCAAAGCGCCCAGTGATTTATACGGGTGGTGGTGTTGTTCAGGGTAATGCTTCTGAATTACTCACGGAATTGGCGCATTTATTAAATTATCCAGTGACCAATACCTTGATGGGTTTAGGTGCTTTTTCTGGAAATGATCCGCAATTCGTAGGCATGCTCGGAATGCATGGTACTTACGAAGCCAATATGACCATGGCAAATGCTGACGTTATTTTAGCAATCGGCGCACGTTTTGATGACCGTGTAACCAACAATCCTGCTAAATTCTGTCCAAATGCTAAAGTTATTCATATTGATATTGACCCTGCGACCATTTCGAAAACGATTATGGCGCATATTCCAATCGTGGGTGCGGTAGAACCTGTACTTCAAGAGATGTTGGTTCAGTTGAAGCAAATGAATGTTTCAAAGCCAAATCCAGAAGCGATTGCAGATTGGTGGGCACAAATCAATGAATGGCGCAAAGTTCATGGTTTGAAGTATGAAGCAGGTCAAGATGGTGTGATGAAGCCACAACAAGTGGTTGAAGCATTGGATAAGATTACCAATAGTCAAGCAATCATTACTTCTGATGTTGGTCAACATCAAATGTTTGGTGCCTTGTATTATAAGTACACACGTCCACGCCAATGGATTAACTCAGGTGGTTTGGGGACAATGGGGGTAGGTTTGCCTTATGCAATGGCGGCAAAATTGGCATTCCCAGATCAACAGGTGGTGTGTATTACAGGTGAAGCATCTATTCAGATGTGTATCCAAGAGCTTTCTACATGTAAGCAATACGGCTTAAATGTGAAAATTCTTTGCTTAAATAACCGTGCTTTAGGAATGGTTAAGCAGTGGCAAGATATGAACTATGAAGGACGTCATTCAAGTTCTTATGTTGAATCTTTACCTGATTTTCCAAAACTTATGGAAGCATACGGGCATGTTGGTATCCAGATTGACCATGCAGATGAGCTTGAATCTAAGCTTCAAGAAGCGATGGCGATCGACGATAAATGTGTGTTTATCAATGTCATGGTTGACCGTACAGAGCATGTATATCCAATGCTGATTGCAGGTCAGTCAATGAAAGATATGTGGTTGTCTAAAGGGGAGCGTACTGAATGAGACATATAATTTCTGTACTCGTTGAAAACGAAGCTGGTGCGCTTTCTCGTTTGGTGGGGTTGTTTTCTCAACGTAACTACAACATTGAAACTTTAAATGTAGCACCAACTGAAGATCCAACCATGTCGCGTTTGACATTGACGACTTATGGTGATGATCACAAGATCGAGCAGATTACCAAGCAACTCAACAAATTGGTTGAGGTGGTTAAGGTTGTTGATCTGTCTGAGGGTGCGCACATTGAGCGTGAACTGATGCTGATTAAAGTCAAAGCATTAGGTTCTGCACGTGCCGAGATCAAACGCACTGCGGATATTTTCCGTGCGCAAATTGTCGATGTAACACCAACGACTTATACCATTCAGATTGCGGGTACAACAGAAAAAATTGACGGCTTTATTGATGCGCTTGCAGAGAACACAATTTTAGAAGTGGTTCGTTCTGGCGTATCAGGTATTGCCCGCGGTGAAAAAGTTCTTTCACTGTAATTTATTCAACCCTTAATTAATTATTTGATTTTTTATTCCCTCATGTATAACCTCTTCTCGGAATAGAAGAGGGACTTAGACTAGAAGATTCCAAACAAAAATCTTCAGGATAAGAAGAGGAAACACAGCATTATAGCGGAGACAGCAATGCAAATTTTTTATGATAAAGACTGCGACTTATCTATCATCCAAGGTAAAAAAGTAGCGATCATTGGCTACGGTTCACAAGGTCACGCACATGCGCTTAACCTTAAAGATTCAGGTGTAGACGTTACTGTTGGTTTACGTGCTGGTTCAACTTCTTGGAAAAAAGCTGAGAATGCAGGTCTTAAAGTTGCTGAAGTTCCAGCTGCTGTTGCTCAAGCTGATTTAGTCATGATTTTGACGCCGGATGAGTTCCAATCACAACTTTATCGTGATGTGATTGAACCAAACATCAAAGAAGGCGCAACTTTGGCATTTGCTCATGGTTTCTCTGTTCTTTATAACCAAGTTGTTCCGCGTAAAGATTTAGATGTAATCATGGTTGCACCAAAAGCGCCTGGTCACACTGTACGTTCAGAGTTCCAACGTGGTTCAGGTGTTCCTGATCTGATTGCGATCCATCAAGATGCTTCTGGTAATGCACGTAATGTTGCACTTTCTTATGCTTCTGGCGTAGGTGGTGGTCGTACAGGAATCATCGAAACTTCATTCCGTGAAGAAACTGAAACTGACTTATTCGGTGAGCAAGCAGTTCTTTGTGGTGGTGCGGTTGAATTGGTTAAAATGGGTTATGAAACGCTTGTTGAAGCGGGTTATGCACCAGAAATGGCTTATTTCGAATGCTTACACGAACTTAAATTAATCGTTGATTTGATGTTCGAAGGCGGTATCGCAGACATGAACTATTCAGTATCAAACAATGCTGAATATGGTGAATATGTGACTGGTGTTGAAGTGATCAACGAGCAATCACGTGAAGCGATGCGTAATGCGCTTAAACGTATCCAATCTGGTGAATATGCGAAGATGTTCATTCAAGAAGGTGCGTTGAACTATCCATCAATGACTGCTCGCCGTCGTCAAAATGCAGCGCACGGTATCGAAGTAACAGGTTCTAAGTTACGTGCAATGATGCCTTGGATTCAAGCGAACAAAATCGTTGATAAAGAAAAGAACTAATTTTTAGTTTTACCAAAGCCCACTCTTTTGAGTGGGTTTTTTTATGCTATATTTTAGATAAATTGAATAATAAAGTCGCACAAAATGGAATTAAAAAAACAATTTACCTTGATTGGTTCGCTGAGTTATTTTGCTATAAGTTTGACGTTTGCGCAAAATATAGTTGTAGAAGCTACTCGGCATACATCTCAGTCTGAATCGAGTAATGTTCAAAATTTGGAAAAGAATGTGCTTGATGAAAAGCTTGCCTATGATGCTTTAGAAAAAGCCAATCAGTATTTAATCGCGGGACATCCGCAGCAGGCGATTGTAACCTTAAATACTGCAATTCAATATTTTGAAAAATATCAAAATAGTCGTCAATATGTCCTTTATGCTGCCAGCGGAACAGCTGAAACCTTACTGTATCTAACGCTTGATATCGGAAAGCAAAAAGATATTAGAGTCTTTTCAGGAACTTGGGCTGACTTATATTTTCAAACAGCTTATGCCTATATTGAAATGAGTGATTGGAGCAATGCACAGTCAGCGTTACAAAAAGCATTGTTATTGTCTCCTTTTAATAGTGGGTATTTAAAAGAACTGGGATTTATTCAGCAAGCACAAAAACAGTGGCAAGCATCATTAGAAAGTTTTAAAGCAGCTGAAGAGTATGTGTATTTGGTTGAGCCTGAGCAGAAAAGATTGGCGATTCAGCAGGGTGTAAGGCGTAGTCTAGGAGTAAGTTTAATTGAATTAAATCAACTGGATGAAGCGGTTAAATATTTTAATCAGGTGTTAGAAGCTGATCCGTCTGACTCAAAGGCGCGTAATGAATTAAAATACATTGATGAGTTGAAGAAAAAAGGTGATATTGCCAAACAGCCAATTGGTCGCGTTTAGATTCCGATCTTTTAAATCATCTAAGGGTCGCAATAATTAACTTATAAAAAATTATTTTGTGATAGATTACACATTATTGATTATCGTTGAATATGGTTTTGAATCATGAAATTTAAACTTTTTCTCACTATGATGACTTTGTCTATTTCATGTTTTGGTTATGCTGAAACTCAATCTGTATCGACCCAAACAAACCCAGGTTTAAAGCCATTGAGTGGTGTGCGTGTGTCGATGCAGCGTATGCTTAAATCAGGTGAAGGTCGTTATTATATGAACCTTTATGCAGGGATTTCACATCCTCATGGCGTACTGACTGATTTAATGAATGGTACAACGATAGACTTTAAAGGAACTCAAAAAGGCGATCAGTTAGATTTAAAATCACTGGCTTCAGAAGCAGATAACACCACTGTTGGCAAGTATCAACTGACAGGTGTGCTGAATGCAAATAGAGGATTGTTTAAAGCTACACTTTTAGAAGCAGGCAAAACAGCTGGGCAATCCATACAATTTGAACCTGCTTTTAAGGTCGTGAATAAACCAGTTTTTATCTTTAAATTCTATGGTCAGGACGATGCCAATAGCTCATTTGGCAAAACTTTAAAACGTGTAGATGTATTGAATAAAAACAACAATACTGTCGTGCAAAGCCTTACTGGGTTTACAGGCTATCCAAACAGTGTCGGTTATATGGATATCAATTTTGATGGTTATTATGATGTGATTGTTTCTGACTTATCTCAAGGGCGCACAGTAGAGGATAAACGCTATATTTATTGGATGTATAATCCAAAAACTCAACAGTTTCAGCGTTCTCCACAACTGGAAAAGATTGCAGGCTTTCCGAACCTGCATGGTGAAAAGCAACAGATTGACTTTGGCAATGGACAAGTTTACCAAGTGGAAAACGGTCTACTCATTCGCGTGAAAGGCGATCAGTAATTGGTCAAAAAACTGTCATAAAATAATCATTAAATTGTCAAGAAAATAACCTAATCTGTTAAAAAAATGAACAGATTAGGTATCGTATGAATAAACCGTTCACGAACACCTTGCAATTTAAACAACAAGATTTTCCCGATAATATTCAGTATTATTTCAACCCAAACAACAAGAAAACGACAACGAATAATGATGACCTTATTCGTGATTTATCTCGACCTCGTCTCAAAATTGCAATCGTGACTGAAACATGGCCACCAGAAATTAATGGTGTTGCTTTATCTTTGATGCAACTGTGTAAAGGGTTGCAAAATCAAGGGCATAAAATTCTGCTTATTCGTCCTGAGCAAAAAGCGCAATGCTATGACTTCGTTCCCAATAAAGAATGCTTGGTGAATGGGCAATCAATTCCAAAATATCCAGATATGAAGTTCGGTTGGCCACAATTCCTCAAAGTTTCTCAAGCGATTTCAGCATTTACACCCGATGTCGTGCATATCGTGACTGAAGGACCATTAGGATTTACAGCATTACACGCTGCAAAAACACGACGTATCCCCGTTTCAAGTGGCTTTCATTCACAATTCCAAGAGTTTAGTCGGTTCTTTGATTTGGCATTCTTGGTCAAGCCGATTCAAAGTTATTTGAGATGGTTTCATAATGCAACACAACTGACCTGTGTCCCTAGCCGTGACACTGAAATCGCTTTACGTGAATTTGGTGTGACCTGCCCATTGGTCGTCGTAGGCAGGGGGATTGATACAGATCGGTTTTCTTCACAACGTTATTCAGCACAGCTTAGGCAGCAGTGGGGCGCAGATGAAAACACTACGGTGTTGATTTATGTTGGGCGTTTATCTTCGGAAAAAGAAGTTAATGTGGTAATTGATGCTTATTCGGCGTTACGTAAGCAATCTCAGCGTCAAGTCAAATTGGTGTTGGTGGGAGATGGTCCTGATCGTAGCCGATTAGAAAAAATGCCAGGTGCAGAACATGTGATTTTCATGGGTAGCCTAAGTGGCACGCAACTTGCTGAAGCTTATGCAAGTGCCAATGTTTTTGTATTTGCCAGCCAAGTCGAAACATTTGGTAATGTGGTGATTGAGGCGATGGCAAGTGGCTTACCGATTATTGCCTATGATTATGCCTGTGCCCAACTTCATGGCAAACATACACAAACAGGTTGGTTATGTTCAATTGGCGATATTCAACAGTTAACACAACATGTGTTGCAAATTCCAGATAACAACATGCTGAAACGCATGGGGCAACAAGCCATGCAAGATGTTCAAAGCATCGGATGGCAACATCCAGTTCATCAATTCGAAGAAGCACTATATCAGGTTACGCAGTATGCAAAACGGCTGACCTAGTTCATCTCAAATAATGAGAGGAGAGTGAAAATGAATTTTAAAAATACCAAAATAAAAATGCTCGATCTCGATCTTAGAGGTTGCTTATATCTCAATAACTTATCGCATACGCAAAGTGTTGCAACGTTTTTTAAAACCATTAGTCGTCTAGGTGATGGTGCATTTTGGTGCGCAATGTTAATGCTGGTATGGTTGCAAAAAGGCTGGATGTATGGACTGCAATTGCTCTATGTCGTGGTTGCTGGTCTGTTAGGAACGGGGATTTATAAATTTCTAAAACATAAAACAGTTCGCCCGCGACCTTATCAAGTCCATCAGGTGATTATTTTAGGTGAGCGCCCTTTGGATCACTTTAGTTTTCCATCTGGTCATACTTTACATGCAGTGATGGCAACCATCGTCTTTGGTTATATCCAACCCCTGATGTTATTTATCATGACACCTTTTACTGTGTTGATTGCGCTGTCTCGAATGGTTTTAGGATTGCATTATCCAAGTGATGTGATTGTTGGGGCACTGATTGGTGCAAGTGTCGCAAGCTTGATTGTTTTAACTGCGCCTTATTTAGGAGTTATTCTATGATGGTTTATTTATTGGTGGTATGTAACTTCATTTTTAAAGAATCGGATGACTTTGATCATCAAGGTTTTAATTTTGAATGATGGTCTACACCTAGTCGCAAATATAGACGAATTGTCCACAGCCCCTAAGATTTGGTAAAGTAGCAGAATTAAATAAAGCAAAGGAACATGAGCATGGGCTTACGTTGGACAGACACGATTGACATCGCAATTGAACTCAGTGAAGCGCACCCAGATGTAGATCCACAATGGGTGCGTTTTACCGATATGCATGCTTGGATTTGTGCTTTGCCAGAGTTTAGTGATGATCCAACAAAATCGACAGAAGGTTTGTTGGAAGCCATTCAAATGGCATGGATTGATGAAGCAAATTAATCGCTTCTCGATGTAATTCAATGGTGGAATCTCACTACACATCGAAAAATCCAATTTTTTTACAGATTAAAAGCGGAAAATTATCCATTATTCGGTATAATGCGCCAAAAATTTCGTGTCAAATTGACTTAAGGAGCCAATCATGGCTATTGAACGTACTTTATCTATCGTAAAACCAGATGCAGTTGCTAAAAACCACATCGGTGACATCTTTGCTCGTTTCGAAAAAGCTGGTCTTAAAATCGTTGCGACTAAAATGAAACACCTTTCTAAAGCTGAAGCTGAAGGTTTCTATGCTGAGCATAAAGAACGTGGTTTCTTTGGTGATTTAGTTGCATTCATGACTTCTGGTCCAGTAGTTGTATCTGTTCTTGAAGGCGAAAACGCTGTTCTTGCTCACCGTGAAATTCTTGGTGCAACAAACCCTAAAGAAGCTGCTCCTGGTACAATCCGTGCAGATTTCGCTGTAAGCATCGATGAAAATGCTGCTCACGGTTCTGACTCAGTTGCATCTGCTGATCGTGAAGTAAACTACTTCTTCGCTCAAACTGAAGTTTGTCCACGTACTCGTTAATTCGACGTATTTAGGGTCTATTTTTCTCATCCAATAAATCTTCGATTTATGAATTGATAACAGACCCGAAACCAGATAGGTGATATACTGCTTGTCTGGTTTTTTTATTTTTGTTGTTTTTATTGATTAAATGCTGATCAATATTTTTCATTATACGGCATGATTTAGGTAATCCCCATGAGTTCTGAAGTTGTCGCTTCATCGTTAAATTTAGATGAACAGCAGCCTGCATCGTCACATACAGTACAGGCTGACCGTGTTCAGTCTGCACATGCACAGAAAGTGAATTTACTTGGCATGTCACGTCCGCAATTGGAAAAATTCTTCGAAGAAATGGGGGAGAAAAAATTCCGTGCTGGGCAAGTAATGAAATGGATTCATCAGTTTTTTGTCACTGATTTTGCTGAAATGACCAATATTTCAGGCAAACTTCGAGAAAAATTAGAACGAATTTGCGAAATTAAGGCACCAGAGGTTGTTCATCGCAACTATTCAAAAGACGGCACACGTAAATGGGTTTTCCGAGTGGGCGATGGTGCAGGTTCACTGGTAGAAACCGTGTTGATTCCTGCTGAGGATAAGACGGGGTCACGTAAAACCTTATGTATTTCTTCACAAGTCGGCTGTGCGCTTGACTGTTCATTCTGTTCAACAGGTAAGCAGGGTTTTCAGCGTGATTTATTGCCAGATGAAATCATTGGGCAATTGTGGATGGCGAACTATTCTTATATGGAAGATGTACCAGTCGCAGAGCGCGAACGTTCTGTGACCAATGTGGTTATGATGGGAATGGGCGAACCACTGTTGAACTATGATGCAGTTTTGAGTTCGATGAATATCATGCTGGATGATTTTGCTTACGGAATGTCAAAACGCCGTGTCACATTATCGACATCAGGTGTAGTTCCGAAAATTGATCAATTGGCACAAGATATTGATGTTGCTTTGGCGATTTCCTTACACGCGCCAAATGATGAATTGCGTAATGAATTGGTACCAATCAATAAAAAATATCCTTTGGCGCAATTGATTGCTGCATGTCAGCGTTATATTGCCAAAGATGGTAATGAAAGTTCACGCAAGCATGTGACGATTGAATATGTGATGTTGGATGGTGTGAACGATCAACCTGAACATGCACAACAAATGATTAGATTGCTGAAAAACTTACCAAGCAAAATTAATTTAATCCCATTTAACCCATTTCCACACGCACCTTATGGGCGTTCAAGTCGAAATCGAATTATTTCTTTCCAAAAAACTTTGTCTGATGCAGGTTTTGTGTGTACGATTCGTCAGACACGTGGTGATGATATTGATGCGGCTTGTGGACAATTGGTGGGGCAGGTTGCAGACCGTACACGTCGTGCTGAACAGTGGAAAAAGAAAGTGGCTGAACGTGGTGAAATTATACGTTCACAAGGTTAAAGATCTGTAGACATAGATTTATATCAACAAAGAATCAGGGGCTGACTTTGAGAAAATCGATGTATCAAAAAGCAGTTGTAATATTGGCAATTGGTTTATCTGCATTGGTGGTACAGGGTTGTCAAACGACAAACTCAGACACAATTATAAAAAAAGATCCTGAGAAAGCCGTCAAAGTTCGGACCCAGTTAGCTGCGGAGTATATTCGATCAGGCGATCTGGATGCAGCCAAACGTGCACTTGATCAAGCTCTTGAAACAGATTCGCGAGATTCAGCTGCCAATATGATGATGGGGGTTTTACTACAACAAGAAGGTAGTAAGATCAGCATGGAAAAAGCGGATGGCTATTTTAAGCGTGCGATTTCCAGTGATTCGAAAAATGCGCAGGCTCGTAATAATTATGGAACATATTTATTTGTTAGCGAGCGTTATAATGATGCGATTGAGCAGTTGAGTATCGCAGGCGCATCTCTTGGATACGACCAGCGTTATAAGGCTTTAGAAAATTTGGGGCGGGTATATTTAAAAGTTGGTGATACAGCAAATGCCGAAAAAGCATTCAAAAATGCCCTACAAGTCAATCGCGATTCGATCATTTCTTTGGTAGAGTTGTCTGAGATTTTCTATTTGCAACAAAAAAATGCGCAAGCAAGTCAACTCTATGAACAATATGTTCGTTTAGTAGGTCAGGACAAACAGGGCGCAAGAGCACTCTGGATTGGTTTACGTATTGCACGTGCCAATAATGACCAGATGGGAATGCAAGTACTGGTGAACCAGTTGCGGGCATTATTCCCTGACAGTAAAGAATATCAACGTTATCTGCAATTACAGTACAGTACTGAGGCCGTATGGAAGTAAATCCTAATTCACAGCAACCTACAGGTTCAAACGTAGCATCTAATGGCTTAGGAAATGTTCAACGTCCAGGTGAGTACTTGCGTCAAATTCGAGTCTCGAAGAACCTAGACATTCAAGATGTTGCAAAAGAGCTGAAAATGCCTGTAAAAACCTTACAAGCATTAGAGCAAGATGAATATAAATCTTTGCCAGAAGCGACTTTTATTAAAGGCTATTATCGTTCATATGCGAAGTTTTTGGGTGTTGATGCAACTGTCATCATTCAACGTTTTGATGAAATTTATCAAAATGATACAGGGCTTTTACCGAACCATGCATTGAACAATTCTCCGATCAAGATCATGGGTAAGCTTCCGGGTTCAAACAGCGATCGTAATAAAAAATGGTTGAAGCGTGCTTTGATTGCCATTGTTGCGATTGCCGTGATTTGGGCTTTGATCGCAGGAATTCAAAAGTTTACATCAAGTAAAAGCAATGACACTGATGCTAAACCACAAGAGTCTGAAGTAGAGGTATTGAACTTAAACAATGCAACTGCGACTTCTGGTGACCAAATGGTGTTGAATTTTAGCCATCCAACCTCTGTGCATATTGTGGACAGCACAGGAAAAGTTTTGGCAACTGGTCGTCAATCTGCGACATTGACACTGAGTGGTCAGTCACCATTCCAAATTCGACTCGATGATGCAACTGCTGTGTCATTAAGCCTTAATAATGAACAGATTTCATTGTCTCCATATACAGTGAACGGAAAAGCAGAATTCCGTTTGTCACGTTAATGGGCAAGAGTAGATAAGATCATGATTGAGAATCCAATCAAGCGTCGTCCAACACGTAAAATACGTGTGGGTTCGGTGTATGTCGGTGGTGATGCCCCGATCAGTATTCAAAGTATGACCAATACTGAAACATGTGATGTTGATGCAACGGTTGCGCAGATTCAACGCTGTGCAGATGTGGGCGCTGATATCATGCGTGTTTCAGTACCAACGATGGAAGCTGCCGAAGCTTTTGGTGAAATTCGTAAGCGTGTTACCATTCCTTTGGTGGCGGACATTCATTTCGATTATAAGATTGCTTTGAAAGTCGCTGATATGGGTGCAGATTGTTTGCGTATCAATCCTGGTAATATTGGTTCTGAAGCCAAAATTCGTGAGGTTGTGGCTGCCGCACGTCATCACGATATTTCGATGCGTATTGGGGTCAATGCTGGATCTTTAGAGAAAGATATTCAAAAGAAATATGGTGAACCGACAGGACAAGCTTTGCTTGAGTCTGCGATGCGTCATATTGATATCTTGGATCGTTTGGATTTTCAAGAATTTAAAGTGTCGGTAAAAGCGTCAAATGTATTTTTGACAATGGATGCTTATCGTTTATTATCTGCACAGATTGATAACCCACTGCATTTGGGTGTGACTGAAGCAGGGGTATATCGTACAGGTTCTGTGAAATCTGCGATTGCTTTAGGTGGTTTGTTGATGGAAGGCATTGGTGACACCATGCGTATTTCATTGGCAGCAGAGCCTGAAGAAGAAGTTAAAATTGGTTTTGATATTTTAAAATCATTGAGTCTTCGTTCAAATGGGATCAATTTTATTGCCTGTCCAAGTTGTTCACGTCAAGAGTTTAACGTGATTAAGGTCATGCAAGCTCTTGAAGAACGTTTGGAAGATATTCGTACACCGATGGATGTATCTGTCATTGGGTGTAAAGTCAATGGTCCGGGTGAAGCCAAAGAAGCTGATATTGGTATTGTCGGTGCAAGTCCTCGCTCACTCGTGTATCGTAATGGCGAAAAGAGTCATTTAATAGATACAAATCAGTTGGTTGATGAAATCGAAACGATGGTTCGTCAACGTGTTCAAGAGCTTGAAAAAGCTAAAGCTAAAGAGATTATCCGTAGTTCATCATGAGTTCAATTGTCGCAATTAAAGGTTTTAACGATGTTCTTCCAACGCAAACTGCTGCATGGAGACGTCTTGAGCAACATTTAGCATCACTTATGGATGCTTATGGTTATCAGCAAATCCGTTTGCCGATCGTTGAACATACCCATTTGTTTAAACGTTCAATTGGTGATGCAACTGACATCGTTGAAAAGGAAATGTATACATTTCTGGATAAAGGTAATCCACCTGAATCTTTAACATTGCGTCCAGAAGGGACTGCGGGTTGTGTGCGTGCGATGTTGGAGCATAACTTGTTGCGTGGTGCGAATCCACGTGTTTGGTATGTGGGTCCAATGTTCCGTTATGAGAAACCTCAAAAAGGACGCTATCGCCAATTCCACCAATTTGGTGTTGAAACTTTTGGTGTGGCAACACCAGATCAAGATGCTGAACTGATTCTGATGACGGCACGTTTGTGGAAGCGCATGGGGGTTGCAGATAAAGTTCAACTTGAGTTGAATACTTTGGGTGAATCTGATGAGCGTGCCGAGTATCGTGCAGCATTGGTTGAGTTTTTGACAGCTCATCAAGCAGACTTGGATGAGGACTCACAACGCCGTTTGACCACTAATCCTTTACGTATCTTAGATTCAAAAGATGCACGTACCCAACAAATTCTTGAAAATGCGCCAAAGTTGCATGACTTCTTGAAAGAAGACAGTTTGAATCATTTTGCCCAGTTACAACAGTATTTAACGGATGCTGGAATTAGTTTTGTGATCAATCAAAAACTGGTACGTGGTTTAGATTATTACAACAAAACAGTATTTGAGTGGACCACAACGCATTTGGGTTCTCAAGGAACTGTCTGCGCAGGTGGTCGTTACGATGGTTTGGTTGGGCAGCTTAAAGGTAAGCCAGATCAATCTGTGCCAGCTGTGGGTTTCGCCATGGGGATGGAACGTTTATTGTTGTTGCTTGAGCAAGTTGAAGACAATACTCCAACGCGTGAGTGTGAGCTATTTTTGCTTTCTGACCCGGTGACACAAGGGCAGGCTCTGGTTCTGGCTGAGCAAATGCGAGATCAAATCGAAACGGCAAACAGTACAATCCGTTTAAAAACAGGTTCACAAGGTTCTATGAAGAGTCAAATGAAGAAAGCAGACCAGTCTGGTGCGATCTATGCATTGATCTTTGGTGAACGTGAAGCTGAAGCACAGCAAGTTTTAGTTAAAGAACTTGCTACAGCTGAACAACATGAAATTCAGGTGTCTGAAATAGTACCGTTTTTCATTGAAAAACTTTCGTCAAAATAAGCCGATAATCATAAGGAAAAGGGGAGTCAAATGAGCGCAATGACTGATGAAGAACAACTGGATAGTGTGAAGTCATTCTTTAAAAAATATGGCTCGGCTATGGTCACTGGTGTGCTCATTGCATTGATTGCCTTTTTCGGTTGGGAATATTGGCAAAAGAAAACTTTGGCTGAAAATCAAAACCAAACAGCTAAAATTCAACAATTGATGGATGAGGCAAGAGCAGCCAATGGTGATGCCAAAGTCACGGCTGCATTGGTATCATCCGCAGATAAAATTGTGAAAGACAATCCAGATTCAGTACAGGCGATTCAGGCTCAAATTATCATGGCAAAACTTGCTTATGATAAAAATGATTATGCCTTGGCTGAGCGTGAGTTGAAAAAAGTCGAAAATTCCAAAATTAAAGATGCTGGTTTGTTACAAGTTGTAAAAATTAAATTGGCTGATGCACAATTGGCGCAAAAAAAGTTTGATGATGCTTTGAAAACCTTGTCAGCTGTGAATGATCCTGCATTTCAAGCCAGTGCTGATGAGATGAAAGGCGACATTTATGTAGCAAAAAATGACACTGAAAATGCCAAAAAATCGTATCAAGCAGCATGGAATGCAGTTGTTGAGCGTAAGCAAGAACGACAAATTTTACAAATTAAACTCGAAAGTGTTGGCGTATTAGTAGAAGATCCTGATCTTGAGCGCCCAATTTTAGCAACACAAGTGGATGAGTCTTAATGGATAGAAACTTTAAAATACCTTTTGCTTTAGCAATCTTATCAATCGCTTTAATCGGCTGTTCAAGCAATAAGATGAAAGAAGTTAAGATTAAGCCGAATCCACTCCCTAAAGTTGCACAAGCATCAAGCTTGGTTCAAGTTTTTTCGACCAGTGTTTCGTCGACCAGCAGTGAAGATGCACTGCGTCTTCGTTTGGATACGGACAATGGTGTCGTATTTGCTTTAGATCCAAAAGGTGAGGTGTCAGCCTATAAAGGTAAACAACGCCTATGGGAAGCTAAAGTGACCAAAGAAGGTCTAAGCTCAGGTGTTGAAGCTGCTGACGGTGTGGTGATTGTGGGCAATCAAAAAGGGCGCATCTTTGCTTTAGATCAAGCTACGGGTGCAACCAAATGGTCTACACAGTTATCGGGCGCAATCATTAGTTCAGCATTGATCCAATCTGGTCGAGTAATCGTGGTTGCAAATGATGGCACTGTCTATGCGTTAGATGTTGAGTCAGGTCAACAAGCCTGGACCTACAAATTACCAAATGCTTCGTTGAGCTTACGTGGTCAAGCTGCCCCAGTAAGTTTGGATCCGCGTACAGTGCTTATAGGAACATCTACAGGCTACCTTTTTGCAATTGATAGTCTTGCAGGTGTGCCTCGCTTACAACGTCGCGTTGCCGTTTCAGAAGGGCGTTCGGATATTCAACGTTTAATTGATGTTGATAGTGAACCTGTGGTTTCTGGGCAGTATGTCGTAACAACAAGTTTTCAAGGGCAAGTTACTGTGCTTGATTTAGCGACACAACGTATTTTGTGGAGTGAAAATTCAAGCAGTATCAATCGTCCAGAAGTGACAGATGGTAAAGTCATCGTGTCACAAACAGACGGTCAAATTATTGCGTATGATTTGATTACTGGGCAAGAAATCTGGAAAAATGAGCAATTGCTAAATCGTAACCTGAGTAATCCTGTGTTACTCGGTTCAAATCTTGTTGTTGGTGATTTGGATGGTTATTTGCATCAAATTGATCTCAACAGTGGAACTACACTGGGGCGCGCTAAAACCAGTGGTGAAGTCCGTACCTTAAGAGTGATTGATAATCAGCTCTATGTTTCGACACGTAAAGGTGCTTTAAGTATTTGGCAAAGTCGTTAACTGATTAGGATTCTCTATTTTTTTAGTCTTGTGCTAAAATAGAGCCATCCGTAAGAATTTCATGCACGGGGTGATTGCAAATCAATACCCCGTGTTTTTATTTTAGGTTTTTCCTACTTTTCTTCCTATACATTTCTGATGTTCAGACCAGTCATACTGGCTGATCTTGAATAAAGGTTATTTTATGAAACCCGTAATTGCGCTCATTGGTCGTCCAAACGTCGGCAAATCAACGTTATTCAACCAGATTACCAAGAGCCGTGATGCACTTGTTGCTGACTTTGCAGGTCTAACCCGTGACCGCAAATATGGTGATGCAACTTATCAAAATAAATCTTTCATTGTTGTCGATACTGGGGGTATTGGTGAAAATGAAGGCGGTATCGATTCATATATGGCAGAACAATCAAAAACTGCGATAAATGAAGCGGATATTATTATTTTTGTTGTGGATGCGCGCGCAGGTTTATTGGCTTCAGATGAGCAGATTGCACGCGAGTTACGTACGCTTGGCAAAAAAGTGTATTTGGTTGCCAATAAAGTCGATGGTGTCCATGCGGAAGCTGCTTTAGTTGAATTCTATAAGTTGGGTATGGGCGAGCCTTTGCAAGTGGCTGCAAGTCATGGGCGTGGTGTTCAACAAATGCTTGAAGACGTCCTGACGGATATTCCTGAAGATGAGAATGAAGATGAGCATGATAAAGCCACAGGTTTGCGCTTAGCAATTATTGGTCGCCCAAATGTGGGTAAATCAACACTGGTCAATCGTTTATTGGGTGAAGAGCGTGTAGTGGCTTTTGACCAACCAGGTACAACGCGAGATTCAATCTATATTCCTTTTGAACGTGATGGGCGCAAATATACCTTGATTGATACGGCAGGGGTGCGCCGTAAAGGTAAAGTAGACGAAATGATTGAGAAATTCTCAGTTGTGAAAACGCTACAAGCCATGAAAGATGCACATGTTGTTGTGGTGGTGGTTGATGCACGTGAAGGGATTGTTGAACAAGATTTGCATTTAATTGGTTATGCACTTGAAGCTGGTCGTGCGATGGTAATTGCCATTAATAAATGGGATAACATGACCGAATATGACCGTAAACAATGTAAATTAGATGTTGAACGTCGTTTTGATTTTATTCCTTGGGCAAAAATACATTTAATTTCTGCTTTGCATGGCACAGGTGTGGGGGAGCTTTATCCATCCATTCATCGTGCTTATGATTCTTCTCATTTGAAAGTCTCACCTGCAAAATTGACTCAAATTTTGAATGATGCGACTGATGCACATCAACCACCAATGATTAGTGGTAAACGTATTAAAATGCGTTATGCACATATGGGGGGGCAAAATCCACCAACGATCGTGATTCACGGTAACAAAGTGGATAAGACACCAGCAGATTATCGTCGTTATCTTGAAAATGTTTTCCGTAAAGTCTATAAGCTTGAAGGAACACCTGTTCGTATTGACTTTAAAACCTCAGAAAACCCATTCGAAGGGCGTAAAACCCAAGTGGATGAACGTACAGCAGCACGTCGCCGTCGTTATATTCAGAAGTTTAAAAAGGCTGAGAAAAAATTTAGTCGTTAATACAGTCCTTTATGTTGATAAAAACCCAAAGTGATCTTTGGGTTTTTTTGATTTAAACTAAGAAAAAATCTTTGGAATATATTGTGAATCGTACTATTCGGCTTGACCTTAATTCTATTCAAAATATTCTTCCCACTTTTCAATCACCTGATCGTAAAAGCCAAATTCAAGAACTCAAACATGCTATTTATGCATACCGTAATCAATTGATCTCTGATTTGTTATGCAAAGAAATCACAAACCCCAGTTTTGCTCAGACTGAATTTGGCAAACCATACTTAATTGATTATCCAAAGTTTCACGTGAATCATTCACACAGCCAGCAACATTATGCATTGGCAAGTAGCCAACACATGCATGATTTAGGGGTGGATGTCGAAGATTTAGATCGTAAAGTGCGTTTTGAAGCACTGGCAAAACATGCTTTTCATCCTGAAGAATATCAGACTTGGCAGTCGTTAGATTTTGATCCAGTATTTTGGTTTAAAGTCTGGACAACCAAAGAAGCGATTTTAAAAGCTTCGGGCTTGGGGATTCGTTTAAGTTTAAATGAGCTTAATACGCATGTGCATCGTATAAATGATGGGGGGTTATGTACTCATCCATTATTAGGCAGTTTTGCCTATCAGAATTTTAATCTCAGTCGGGTCATGCTTACGGTTGCGTGGCGTTCAGAATTATCCTGCAAAGGTTTTGCTTTTCCACAAATTGAAATTATTCAGCATGATTAAAATACGACTCAAAAGCACTGACTCAATTGAATGGTTGAATAAGAGGAATACATCTATTTTCTTGAATATACACTGCATTATAGACAGAAATTTTGATGTTTGTTTGTGTGAGTCAAGGACTGGTTTTTGCAAATCACCAAGCAAATTGAATATTATCAATATCATCTAAAATATATAAAGATCCTCAAGCCGATGAGTCGTGATAATTTCTTAAAAAAGAGTTTATTTATTCTGGAAATTCTCTATACTTGATAAATTAAATCAAAAGCAAGTCTCTGAAATATTAATTATTGTGAATTTAGAGTAATAAATGATCAATACATTAGGGTCAATGTGTGCAATTAAAATATCTCCTCAGTTTAATTTTTCTCATATTTGTTTGCCCAAATTTTGCATTTGCTTCCGCGATAGAAAGTGACATTGCTGCTTTTAATCTTATTACAAATTATAAACTTCTATTCCTTGGTGGTGTATTTGTCATCTTGATGCAAGCAGGTTTTGCTGTTGTTGAAGGTGGTTATGAAAATACCCAAAAATCCGTTTATGCACTGATTGTGAATTATATTTCAGCGATTTTAGGCACACTGTTTTTTAGTTTGGTGTGTTCCAAAATATTTCATGCTGATGTGGTGGATTCAGTCAATTATCTTAGTGCCATGTTACGGGGGTGGCATTGGAATCTTTTGTTTTTCTATATGCTGATGGCAACGACGATAACCACTGTCGTTGGAAGGGTTATTCCAAATAGAACTTCTTTATGGGTCAACTGGATTGTCGGCTTTATGATCGCAGGGGTTATTTTTCCATTTTTCAGTAGTTGGGTTTGGGGAAATATTGCTTTTGGTGGTGGTTGGTTAAAAGCCCTAGGTTTTATCGATTTTGCTGGCTCAACTGTAGTACATTCAACTGCGGCATGGATTGTCTTGGCGGGATATTTCACCTCTAAATCAAATGATAAGCAGGAAATTTCTAAGAAAGACTTAATCTTTGAAGATTACAAAATTTTATCCTTGGCTTTGGCGGGTTTTATTCTTTGGTTAGCGTGGTCGGGCTTAAATATTGTTTATATTTCGACATACCGTATTGATATTGGTCTGATTGTCGTCAATGCTTTTGCCGCTTTATTTGGTGCAATGCTGGCTTCTTGGGCTTTATCTTTGTTGATGAATAATAAAATCATTTCATGGGCTGAATTGATCAAAGCTGCATTAGGTGGTTTGGTTGCAATTACCGCCAGTTGTGGCTTGGTGGGCTTTTCATCTGCATTGATTATTGGTTTGGTTTCAGGTGCATTGACAAACTATCTTCCTCATTTGTTGACCCGTTGGATCGCTTCAAAACATATTCGCGAAGTTGTCGTGGTACATGGAATATGCGGCATTTGGGGAACTTTGGCAGTATCATTGAGCAATAATCCAAATATTCAACTCACCCATAGAGCCAGTGTACTAGATCAAATTATGGGAATTGGTGTGAATTTTATTTGGAGCTTTGGCATTGCATTCCTAGTTTTTAAGTTGATTTGTAGCATCAATTCAAGATTTAAAGCTCAGATTTAAGACCCTTATGCTCAAACTGCCTGATGATTGATATGCATGATTTGATTTCAATCATTCATATTCAATCGGCTTTATACTTTTGTAAAGATTGCTAAAATCATAAGTGATTTATTTATTGCGTACTTTTAAATCATTGATAATCTTTCTATGGTGAGGCGACATAGATGTTGTAACGTCAAACAGAGTATATGAACAAAAACAAAGCTTAATTGTGTTTGCTGCTCAACAATGTGGTTAAAAAAAAGAGTAAGGCCAAAAAAGAGTAAAGCAAAAAATGGGTGAAGCAAAGTAAGATATTGCCTAAGCAAATTTATTTAAACTTTAGAGCTAAAGTGTGACAATGAACGCTTTAGATCATTTGATGATAGATTCATTGCATTGATGTGAGAGATCAAGAAAAAATTTATAGTATCTTATGGGGTTTAATAGATCGACTAGCGCTTATTAATGAAGGTTATAGATGCAAAAAAAGCGACATAAAGTCGCTTTTTCTATTTTTACAAGTTCAGAAAAAGTTTAGACTACACTTTCTGGTGTTGCACGCCATAAACTTTCTAAATCGTAAAATTTACGTGCTGTTGGAAGCATTACATGTACAACCACAACACCGAGATCAATAAGGATCCATTCAGCATCTCTTTCACCCTCAACACCAATTGGGCGAAAACCTGCTTTACGTGCTTCATCAGCAACATTATCAGCAAGGGCTTTAACATGACGAGTTGATGTTCCGCTCGCAATAACAATAGCATCTGCTACGTTACTGATTTTGCTTACATCAAGTTGAATAATATCTTTGGCTTTTACATCAAGTAGAGCTTCTTGTACGACATTTAAACAGGTCTGTACGTCTTGATTTTGAGTGTTCATTGCAAGTTCGTGAGAATTAGAAGCGCTGGGCGATGGTTCTAAATTCATATAAGGTATATTTTCCAGAAAATATCTCATCTTCTAATATAGCGCTTTTGGCTAAAAAATACAATTATTCAGTGCCAATAATGATGCAAGATATTGTTCAATTAATAGCTATGATTGTTTGAAAAGTATTTTTCTTTCCATGCAAAAGATTGATTCGAATGGGATTGTGGCTTGTATTCTGCCGCAATGAAACCTGTGTAATGACTTTGCTTTAACCATGAAAAAATGGATGAATAATCAATCTGTGCAGTGTCTGGTTCATGTCGCCCTGGGCAATCTGCAAATTGAATATGTCCAATCCAGTCAATATTTTCTTGCAAAGCAGGAAGAACATCTTCGCCCATCATCGCCATATGGTAGCAGTCAAACTGCATTTTTAAAGCAGGGTGTTGCACTGCCTCAAGCATTTCTTGGGCTTGGGCAATATTCTGTACCAGAAAGCGAGGCATGTCTGTTCCATTGATCATTTCAAAAACTGGTTGAATATCGTATTCAGACAACATATGGCATGCCAGTTTGAGGTTGTTTGCTAAAGTGTTTAAACATGGCAGTAAATCTGCATCTTCAGGTTGTTTACCTGCCAATATATTGATGTTTGGAACATTCAGTGCATCGGCATATTCGAGTGCTTGTTCTAAAGCTTGGTGAAACTCAAGTTCTTTACCGGGTACGCCTGCAAGTCCATTACCGCCTTGCATCAAATCTCCGGCAGGTGCGTTGATGAGACAGATATGCAAATCATATTGTTCCAATTGTGCTTGAATTTCTTCAATACTCAATTCATAGGGAAATTGAATTTCTACATGTTGAAAGCCGTGGCAATGTGCCAAAGCAAAGCGTTCAATGAGTGGAACTTCAGTAAAAATCATCGATAGGTTTACTGCGAGTTTAGTCATGGCAATCTTCCGTGCTCTTCTTGGCTTTTATCTTCAATGTAGACGGCAATAGATTATTTTTCAACTTATTTCTGTATGAAGTAAAGCGCCTATATGCCTAAATTTTGTCGACTTGGTGAATGACTGTAGCAAGATCTGCTTCTGCAAAACCCCGGCTTTGGTGGCTGTGCAACTGGTCTAAGGCGCGTTGAGCAACAGGAATGTCTAAACCAAATTGTTGGGCTAATTGAACGGCATTATTGAGATCTTTGGATAAGGTTTGCACTTTCCATTGTACGGGTTCAAAGGTATGACTCGCCATACGTGGCGCAAGAATTTGAAAGGGTTTAGAGTCTGCAAATCCACCGGCTAATGCAGGTGCAAGCAGAGTAGTATCAACACCCGCCTGACCAGCAAGTGCAACTGCTTCCGCAATCAGTGTACTGTTTGCAGCAACGATCAATTGATTACATATTTTGGTTGCTTGTCCTGTGCCCGTTTCCCCCATGCAGGTCACTCTTTGCGAAAGAACGTTATAAACCAAACTCAAGTCTTGGATGGTTTCGCGATGCCCCCCTGCGAAAATCACTAACGTACCATTTTCTGCACCTGCCGTACCACCCGAAACAGGTGAGTCAATCCAAATCACCTGTTTGTTTGCCGCCTGACTTGCAAGTTGTTTGGTGACTGCCACAGATAAACTTGAAAAATCCACAATAACTTGTTGAGCGCGTAAGTAAGGTTCAATGTGTTGGTAAACCTGTTGAACGGCTTGGTCATCCGCGAGGCAGGTCAAAATAATGGGGTAGTCTGCAATTTGCCCGAACTCTAGAGTATGCGCACCCATATCAATCAAGGGGTCACATGCTGTTGCTGTGCGATTCCATACTGCCACATCAAATCCAGCCTGAACTAATCGAGCTGCCATGCGACTTCCCATCAAGCCCATACCAAGAAATGCAATTTTACTGTTACGATCAAAATTCATCTTATTGTTCCCAAGCCTTGTACAGAAATGTTTTTAAACTATTTATATTGGCGTGGTAAGAATTGTACTTCAGGATTCTTGTCTTTTTTACGCGCAATTTGACTGTTTTTTCCTAGAAGTAATTTTAACTGCCAAATCTTTTCTAAGCGTAGCGCTTTTTTAGGCTGGTGTTCCATGGCATCTAAAACACGTTTGGCAGCCATCAAAGCATCAGGAGAGCGTTGTAACATTTCTTCAGCAATGGCTTGGGCTTTTTCTAAGGGTGAGGTGCTTAGATGCGTAACCAAACCAATTTCTTTGGCATAATGTCCATCAAAAATTCGTGCAGTCAGTGTAAGCTCTTTGGCTAAATCGATGCCGATTACGCCTTTGATAGAACGTGTAAGCCCCATATCTGGTACAAGCCCCCAACGACTTTCCATGATTGACATTTTAGTCTCTGGATGCGCAATACGAATATCAGCAGCTAAAGCAAGTTGCATTCCCGCACCAAAGCAAAATCCTTCAATGGCGGCGATGACAGGAACAGGCAATTCTTGCCAAATTAGGAATGCTTTTTGGAACAGGCTTTGCCCCGGTTTAATCAGTTCCCAAGTTGCAAATGCAGTATTTTTAGGGCTATTTAAATCAGCTAGATCAATCCCTGCACTAAATACATTGGCTGCGCCTGTCAAAATCACTACTCGAATGCTTCGATCTTTTTTAATTTTCTCTGCGACTTTGACGAGTTCACGCAGTAAAGCAAAGCTCATGGCGTTGCGTTTATCTGGGCGATTTAATGTAACTGTTGCGATACCATTGTTTTTTTCTATATGTAATAGTGCCATGATCTTGACTCATTTTTCCTTGGTCATCAGCATAGCATGTGGATGGAAGAGTTACATGACAGTACAGTCACAGAAAGTTAAAGCGGAAGTCAATGCTGAATTCTAAGCTTGATTAAGCATCATTTAGTTGAACGATATATCTCCACATTTATTCGGTATTAGAAATTCGCTAGCAGACGATGATAGGTACTTGGTAATCATGGGCGATTGATATAGAAATTAATTCACTAAGATTTGTTGTGCGGCTGTTTCTACTTCATGAATCACCAATTGCAAATCATCCAAACGTTGCATCACATCCTGAATGAATGCCTCATCTGCCTTCCGACGTTCTTTGCGTAAGGTTGAGATAAATTGTTCAAAATCACCTGTAACTCTCTGCAATTTTGGTGTGCCAACATAACGGGTCGCACCATATAAACGGTGTAATACATGTTCAAGCTGAGGGAAGTCCTCAAGCTCGATCAGCTGTGAAATTTCATCCAGTTCAGTTGGGAAACTGTCGACCAGCATTTTTAAAAGATCTTGTGCAAGATCCTCTTTGTTGGCTGCGAGGGCAAGACTTTGTTTCCAATCGAGAATATCGGTGTCAAATGCCTCAATATAAATTGTATTTTCAACAGGTGTTTGATGTTGGATAAATTTATCCGATGTCCAATTGGTTAAGATTTGAATAATTTGTTCGATTTGAATCGGTTTAGTGACATAGTCATCCATGCCAACTTTAAGTAATTTCTGTTTTTCATCTGCCAATGCATGAGCAGTTAAGGCAATAATTGGCATGCGCATGCCATCTAAAGTTGATTCTAATGATCGGATCGCTCGTGTGGTATCAATGCCTGACATGACAGGCATTTGAATGTCCATAAAGATTAAATCGAATGGTTTTGAACCTTGTTCAACAGCTTGTTGAATAATGGTGAGCGCTTCTTGACCACTTTGTGCCTTGGTGGTTTTTACATTCAATTCACCAAGTAGTGCTTCGAGTACAATTAAGTTCGGTAAATGATCATCAACTGCCAAGATATGTAAATCTTGACCTTTAAAGTCTTTATGTTGTTCTTGCTCAAAGATCGGTTTATTGCTGAGTAATTGAATCACTGAGCTACGACTAAGGGGTTGATACAATGGACGCGCCATATATTCGTTTAACATATTAGGATCAAGTGACATCTGATAACCATAAACAGCCAGATGCCCTTGATAGCGACCACGAATTTCTTTTAATAAGGCTTCTGTATCGCCACTGTGATCAACGATTAACCATGTATTTTCAATATTTTTTTCCAAGCTATTTAGACGGCTGAACAAATCTAAAATTGATTGTGCCTCAGTGTGCTGAACTTGATAATTTTCTAAATAGTGTCGTAAAACATTGGCTGTGGCTGGGTGTGCCAAGAAGGACACCACATTTAAATCTCTAAATGATGGATGGATAATCTCTTCATTTTCATTGGTCGTCAACATCGCGGTAAACCAGAATGTCGAGCCTTTTTCTGTAGGCGCACGCTCTTGATTATCTTCAAAACCAATCTGACCATGCATCAAGTGAACCAATTGTTTAGAAATTGCCAACCCTAAACCTGTACCACCAAATTGACGAGTAACAGATGCATCACCTTGCGAGAATGATTCAAATAGTTTTTTACGATCTGTACCACTCAGACCAATACCACTGTCTTGTACGCTGAAATGTAGTAAGCATTGCCCAATATCATCATGTTCCATACGCGCACGAACAATAATTTCACCATCAGGGGTAAATTTAATCGCATTGGAAATTAAATTGGTCAGGACTTGTTTAAAGCGTAAGGCATCACCAATCACATGTTTTGGCACGTTATCGGCAAAATAGAATGCCATTTCAATATGTTTTTGCGCGGCTAATGGCGACAACATATCCATCACATCGAAAATCGCTTCTTCAAGATCGAATGGTGCTGTTTCTAACTCTAATTTACCCGCATCAATTTTAGAAAAATCGAGTACATCATTAATCAATGCCAATAAATGCGCAGAAGATTTTCGAATGGTTTGTAAATACAAACTTTGATCATTGCTCAGATTATCCTGACGTAGCATCAGATGAATGAAACCGTCAATACTGTTCAATGGTGTTCTTAATTCATGGCTGATGTTTGCAAGAAATACGGATTTTGCCTGATTTGAAGAAATTGCCTGATCACGTGCTTGTTTATACGTGATGTTTTGAACTTCTAAGGTGTCTAAAGTACGTCTTAAATCATCTTCTGTTTGTTCAGTATGTTCTTTAAGTTCTAAAAAGCTGAAATGCAGTCGTTTAACCACATTGGCAATGTCACGTTGTAACAAACGTAACTCACCTGTACTGTTAATCACCATGTGTTGATCAAGAGTATCGGCATTTAAACGTTGTAATTGCATCCGAATTTCGTACATCGGGGCGATCCAGCGACGTGAATAAAAATTCAAACACAATAAAAGCAAAAGCAATGTCAGTAGCGCAGTCGTAATCAAAACAATCATGACGCGATAATGTGAGATTTCTAAAGGTTGATTATCTAATTCAATCACTAACCACATATTTTGCGCATTATTGATTGGATTGAGTTTGATTCCATAAATATTGTTGTACTTATTATGAATAGGTCCAAAAAATGTTCCTGTTTTAGGTATTTTGGGCCATTCACGCTGATTTTGATAACCGACACTTAAATGATTGACATTGTTTCCATCTAAGATCGCCGCACTGAGCAAATGTTTTTCATTAAATATTTTTTGTAAAATATTTTCAGCTTTGGTGTGCTGTAGTGGGCTTTTCTCCATCACTGCGGTGAGTTGTTCCGCGGTGTATTGATAACGGCTCAATATTGCAATGGCTTGAAAGCGTTGTTTAGACTTTGCAGCTGCAGATGTTTCGGAAAGTACAAGCGCTGTTCCAACACATGCCAAAATCATGATCGGCACGAAAATTAACGCGATGAGTTGACCATAAGCGTGATTGAGTTTTAAACGTTTAAAGAGCTTTTTATTGAAATTCGACATGGTTCCAGCAACTCATTGACCATGCGCAAGATATTAACATGCTTTAATGATCCTGCATGACAATATGATTAAAAATCTTGCAAATTACGTTCCAGCTATGCTGTTTTAGAGATAACCTTATCACTTCTAATTCTAAGTCTTGATGTTTTTTTTATATCTATCTAATTTTATTGGATAAACAATTTTTTTCTTGGTTTTAACTGAATTGTTTAGAATGGGTTTTGTTTGATCATTCTCGTAAAAATCAAATGGAAAGATGTGCAGTGACATTTATTTTTTCATACAATATGCCCACCTCAATATAGGTGCAGTCCATGAGTAACACACAACCTGATTTCTTAGCCGACGAATTTTTGTTAGATCACTATGTTGGGAAAACACCATTAGTACGTCTACAGCGTTTGGCAAGTCATACTCAAGCAACAGTATTGGCTAAACTGGAAGGGAATAACCCTGCAGGTTCGGTAAAAGATCGCCCAGCATATAACATGATTATGAAAGCTGAACAACGTGGTCAAATCAAACCAGGCGATACGTTGATCGAAGCGACAAGCGGAAATACAGGGATTGCGTTGGCAATGGTGGCTGCCATGCGTGGTTATAAAATGAAGTTAATCATGCCTGGGAATTCAAGTCAGGAACGTAAGGACGCGATGCGTGCTTATGGTGCAGAATTGATTGAAGCACCGAATATGGAAGCTGCACGAGATATGGCTCTACAAATGCAAACTGAAGGTTTGGGTTTGGTTCTCAATCAATTTGGTAATCCTGATAATGTCGAAGCGCATTATCTGACCACCGGTCCCGAAATTTGGCAACAAACAGGCGGCAAAATTACCCATTTCGTGAGTTCTATGGGAACTACAGGCACGATTATGGGTATTTCAAAATATTTAAAAGAACAAAATCCAGAGATTCAAATTATTGGTTTGCAGCCTTCTGAAGGTTCAAATATTGCAGGGATTCGTCGTTGGCCTCAAGAATATTTACCGACGATTTTTGATCCAAAGCGTGTTGATCAAATTATGGATATTCCGCAAATTGAAGCGGAAAAAACGGCTCGCCGTTTAGCACGTCAGGAAGGTATTAGCGCAGGAACATCTTCTGGTGGGGCAGTGTGGGCTTCAGTAAAAATTGCAGAAGAAAATCCAGATGCGGTGATTGTATGTATCGTGTGTGATCGTGGTGATCGTTATTTATCTACAGGTTTATTCTCTGTTGAAGATGATGAATAATGGTTTTAAGTCGATCCATGATTTCATGATCACTAGAGAGTAATTGAGTAAGTTATATGCGTCTTCCTGTTTTAGTTTTTGATATTGAAACCCTAACAGATCTCAAATCTGGGGCGCATTTGTATGGATTGGACTTAGCTGAAGATGATTTAGAGCAAGCACTTGCCAAGTTACGCCGTCAAGAATCTGGTATGGATTTTCAACGTTTGGCTTTGCATGAAATTGTCTGCATTTCAGGTTTATGGATTGATGAAAATGGGGCGATGAAGCTCTTTTCATTTAGCCGAGAACATTATACCGAAGCCGAAATTTTACAAAAATTTTTATCTATTTTTGATAAGCGTCATCCGACTTTGGTGAGTTGGAATGGCTCACAGTTTGATTTACCTGTGATTTTATTCCGTTCGATGTATCACGGATTATCTGCACCAAGTTTGTTCGATCAAGGTGAGATTGACACGCAAAAAAGGTATAATAACTACCAGAACCGATACCACAACCGTCATGTTGATTTAATGGATGTGATGGCGATGTTTAATGGGCGTCATTTTCAGAAATTGGATGATGTTGCGCATTTGCTAGGTTATCCCGGCAAACGTGGTATCTCAGGTTATTTTGTCCCTGAATATGTGAAGACCCAGCAATGGCTAAAATTGACCAGTTATTGCGAGGGTGATGTTTTAAATACCTGGTTGATTTATTTGCGTTGGTCCTTGTTAAAAGGACAGATCACTTTGCAAGATCACCGTTTGTGGGTTCAAGCTTCGATTCATTATTTACAAGGACAACCTCAGCAACATGAGTTTTTAAATGTTTGGCGTGAAATGTCACAACTTACTGAATTTACTCAGGCAGATTTTTCCTCAACACCCAATTAGGTATTCCTTTGAAGCATAGAGCCAAACCTCGACCATCTCAACTTCCTCAATATGTTTTTAAAGTTGAACGATTGTCACATGAGGGGCGAGGGATTGCACATTACGGGGCAGAGTTTTCCCACCCAACGGAAAAACAAGGTAAAAAAGTTTTTATTCGCTACGCATTGCCTGGTGAAACCGTTAAAGCTCAAATCACACGTCAGGTTTCAAAACTTGAAGAAGCTGACAGTATTGAATTACTGAGTGAGCCAAACCCTTATCGTATTGAACCCATTTGTCCGCATTTCGGGACTTGTGGTGGATGTAATATGCAACACATTCATCCTGATGAGCAAATTCGCTTAAAACAGGATGTGTTAAAATCCCATCTCAGTCATTTTGCAGGTTTAGAACCAGCGCAATGGTTGTCACCACTACGCTCTACACGTGTCGATTATCGTCATAAAGCACGGATTGGTGTACGGTTTTTGCCCAAACAAAATAAATTATTGATGGGCTTTCGGGAAGCTCAAAGCAACCATCTCACTGAAATCCAGACCTGTAAAATCTTAGACCTTCAACTGGATCAAGCCTTACCTGAAATTAAGGCATTACTCGAAAGTCTAAAAGGCAAAAGCAGTATTGGTCATATAGAATTAGCCAAAGGGGATTGTGAAATTTCTTTACTGGTTCGCCATACTGAAAAATTAAAACAGCATGATGTCAACCTATTGCAACAATATGCGTTACAGAAGCAATGGCAGTTGTATTTGCAACCAGCAGGGGGTGAAAGTGTCCATCGGGTCGATGATGTTGATGCAGCGATGTATTTACATTACCGCTTAAATGATTTTGATGTTGATTTTGCATTTAATCCTACCGATTTTACCCAAGTCAATCCGACAGTAAATCCGCAAATGGTCAAACTGGCATGTGATTTGCTTGAGTTAAAGCAAGGTGAAAAAGTTTTAGATCTTTTTTGTGGATTAGGTAATTTTTCTCTTCCGCTTGCAAAATGTGTGGGTGACACAGGCAAAGTTGTTGCGGTGGAGGGAAGTGAGGCGATGGTGACGCGTGGTACAGAAAACGCACTGAACAATCGTATCAGCAATGTTAAATTCTATTCACAAGATTTAACAAAAGACTTTTCGCATTATTCTTGGGCAAATCAAGGATTTGATGCATTATTGATTGACCCACCTCGTGCGGGAGCTGAGCAGGTTATGCATTATCTCCCTAAATTTGGTGCGAAAAGAATCGTTTATGTATCGTGTAATCCAGCGACTTTAGCGAGGGATGCAGGGATTTTGGTGCAACACGGTTATCAGCTAAAAAAGGCAGGTGTAATGGACATGTTTACACATACTGGACATGTTGAATCCATCGCTTTATTTGAAAAGAAACTAGAGATAAACGATTTATAATGAAATATAGAGTTAGAGGAGTAGGGTATGGTCACAGTACGTGAGCAACTTCCTGATCAGCTCAATGAGCTATCAGAGGAAGCGACTGTAGAGCATGCCGATGAAGCGCAACAAGCTCTAGCAACTTGGCTAGATCGGGTGCGTGGAATTTTAGACGGTGCTGAACTAAAACAGTTAGAAGAAGTTGCACAATTAGTATTACAAAAAGAATTGGCGACCACAGTAAATTCACGAACCAATACCTTTGCTACAGGTATTGGGATGGCAGATATTCTTGCACACTTGCATGTAGACGAAGACACACTGGCAGCAGCAGTACTCTATCGTAGTGTGCGTGAAGATCTCACCACTTTAGAGGAAATTCAGCAGCAGTGTGGGGAGCAGGTTTATAATCTTGTCAAAGGCACTTTGGCAATGGGTAAACTGTCTGAACTGATTGAAAAAAATAAACGTTTAGAAGACCATTTTAATAACAATCAACGTGAGCATTTGACAGGCATTTATAAGATGCTGATTTCTGTCACAGAAGATGTGCGTGTGGTGTTGATTAAATTGGCTGAACGTACTTTTGCACTTCGTGAATTGGCACATTCTTCTAAAGAACGCCAAGAGCGTGTTGCACGAGAGATTTTAACCATCTACTCTCCATTGGCGCATCGTCTGGGGATTGCTCAGTTAAAGTGGGAGTTGGAAGATCTCGCTTTCCGTTATCTGGCACCTGAACGCTATAAAGAAATTGCCTCATTACTGAATGAAAAGCGTTTAGAACGAGAGCAATATATTCAATTCGTGGTGGAAAAACTTAAAAGTGAACTGGCTGACCATGATATTGAAGCTGAAATATCAGGGCGGGTGAAACATATTTACTCAATCTATCGGAAGATGAAGAGTAAAAATCTAAGCTTTGATCAGCTCTATGATATTCGTGCTTTACGGGTGTTGGTCAAATCGGTTGCTGAGTGTTATCACGCCTTGGGCATCGTTCATCAAATTTGGCGTCATATCCCACATCAATTTGATGACTATATTACCAATCCGAAAGCCAATGGTTATCGCTCATTGCATACGGCGGTAATTGCTGAAAACAAATCTTTGGAAATTCAAATTCGTACCAAAGAAATGCATGAAGAAGCGGAACTTGGAGTATGTTCACATTTCAATTATAAAGAAGGTTCTAAAACGACAGATTATTCATTTAATCATCGTCTACATTCTTTACGTGCGGTATTGGAACATTATCAGGAACGGACTGAAACCAGTGCACATCCTAATGAAGATGAAACTGAAGATTTTGAACAAATCCAAGATTTTGAGGGTTTTGAAAAGATCTATGTCTTCAGCCGTGATGGAGACATTAAAGAGTTACCCCGTGGCTCTACAGTGCTTGATTTTGCCTATCATGTGCATACAGAAGTCGGTAACAAGTGCTATGCAGCACGGGTAAATCAACGTTATGTACCATTGACTTATACCTTGAAAACGGGCGAACAGGTTGAGATTTTAACCAAAAAAGACCGTGAGCCAAACCGTGATTGGTTGGTCAATTCATTGGGCTATATCAAGACTGCTCGTGCACGAGATAAACTTCGTCATTGGTTTAGACAACAAGATCGTAGTAAGAACTTGGAAGTTGGACGTGAGCTATTAAATAAAGAGCTTTCACGTTTAGCGATTCATCCAAAAAGTATTGATCTGAGTGATTACTGCAATCACTTCAATGTGAAATCTGGTGATGATATTTTGGTTTCACTGGTCAGTGGTGATATCAGTCTTCATGCGTTGATTAATCAAGTCAACCGCCATATGCATTTGGATCAGGATGAACCAGAACTTGTACTGAAACCTACATTAAATCCACGCGCAAGCCATACGTTGTCTGCACATGGTATTTTAATTGATGGTTTGGATAATGTTGAATTGCACATTGCGCAATGTTGCCAACCTGTTCATGGTGAGTCGATTGCAGGTTATATCACCTTAAATCGTGGTGTAAGTATCCATAAAGTTGCTTGTCCTGATTATATGCGGATGATTAAGTTAGAACCTGATCGTGCAGTCGAAGCGGATTGGGAAATGCAACCAACGCGTGGGCAAAGTGTTCAAATCGTTGTGGAAGCCTATGATCGTCGTGGATTGCTCAAAGATTTGACTCAAGTGATTTTCTCTGACCAAATCAATATTCGCCAAGTCAATACGATTTCAGAAGCAGATGGTATTGCGAATATGAAATTATTGATTGAGGTCAAAGGCTTGGCGCAATTGTCTCGCTTGCTCGCTCGTTTGGAGCAACAACCAGGTATTATCAGTGCACGCCGTTTGGTTCAAGGGAACTAAACAGGATTGCATTGATTAGACTCATTCATTGAAGCCATAAAAAAACTCGCTAAAATGCGAGTTTTTTTATTTAAAATACCTCATATACTTAAAGATTACATTTTTTTGATTTTTGGTAAATCGAGATATTTTCAACATTGGCTTGGGCATCTGCAAAAAGTTGTGCATCTTTTTGTCCAGCTTCTGATTGATTTGCCACCTTATTGGCAAAACCTCCCGCTTTTGTTGCAACTTCAGAATCCCCACCAAAAGAACTTAAAGCACTACTTGCAAGACTCGCCCATTTACTAATCGTTTTCGTTGCTGCATTACTATTTGAAGAGGTTAATACACGATTTGCATTGGCTTTTTCGACAGCAAGCGCATCACAATCCATGTTTTTAAGCTCAGACGTGCTGATTAGAGCAGCCATTGTGAAAGAAGGTACAATAAGTATAATCATTGTTAGCAATATTTTTTTCATTGTTTATTCCATATATACATTGGAAATAAAACTATAAATCAAATTCATCAAAAAAATGATTACAAAGCTGTCATGAACCTTAAAACACAAAACTTTTAATGTGAATATGTTATTATTTTTTAAAAGATTATTTTATTCCTTTTGGTGGAGGTACTCTTGTTTTAGGGCTATGAAATTGTTATTCAGTAAAATAAATAATTCACTTTTTACTTAATAATAAATTGGCAAATCGATTCACAATTTGAGGGCTAATCGCAGAAAGTGTAAACATGACCTTGGTCTTTAATCCCACTGGGCGATGTGTTGCTGTGAAAAGTGTACCTTTGGCTTTCACTTGAGCAAATACCTGTTCTGCAACATCTTGCGGAGAAAGACTAACACCAATATTTTGAATCGCACCAGAATCCATATCCTTGACCATCGCCGTCTGAACAAAGAGTGGCATGACATCAAGTACACGAATGCCATATTTTTGCCATTCGATATCTAAACCTTCTGTAATGCCACGTACCGCAAATTTACTGGCAGAGTAAGAAACTAAATCAGCCTGACCATAGATGGCTGATGCTGAAGAAAGGTTGATGACACGAGCAAATTTAGCTTCTTTAAGGTAGGGAAATGCAGCATGGCAACCATTGAGTACGCCATTCACATTGATATCAATCGTTCTCTGATGTGCTTGAATATCTGTTTTTTCAAAATCACCTGAATAAAGAATGCCCGCATTATTGACTAAAATATTTAAGCCTTGAGCCCACTCAGAAAATTCAGCTAATGCTTTTTGCCATTGTGCATAATCACGAACATCCAATTTTCCAGCTTTGGCATTATGACCCAATTGATCTGCTAATGCCTGAGCCTGTACTTCATTGATATCATAAATACCAACTTGGTAACCTTGTTGGTAGAATAGACGTGCGATTGCAGCCCCAATGCCTTGTGCTGCTCCACTAATGAATATACTTTGGCTCATTACAACATCCTTCAATTTTATTTTTTAATTGCAAAGAGTTGAACATAAAATATTCGCAACAACAAGCGTTGTACCGTCATTTGTTATTGATCTTAAAGGACATAAAATGGAACAGTTATTAGCCATCATGAAACAGTTACGTACAGAGTGTCCTTGGGATCGTGAACAAACCCCAGAAAGCCTAACTCAATTTGCGATTGAAGAAGCTTATGAAGTCGAAGAGGCTGTGCGTTCTGGAAATATTGATGAGATTAAAAATGAATTGGGGGATTTATTACTCCAAGTCGTTTTTCAGTCACAAATGTACAGTGAACAAGGTGCATTTGATTTTAACGACGTGGTTGATGCAATTTGTCAGAAATTAATTAGACGTCATCCACATGTATTCCAAAAGCAAAAATTTGAAAATTTAACCCCAGAACAAGTATCGTCATTATGGCAAGAAATAAAAAAACAGGAAAAGCAGGGTAAAGTTCAATCCCGATTAGATACGGTAAAACATGGACCAGCGTTGACTCAGGCAGAAAATATTCAAAAAAATGTGGCAAAAGTGGGGTTCGATTTCCCCGATGTTGCGCAAGCTTATGACAAGGTCAGAGAGGAGTTGGCTGAGTTTGAAGAAGCCATGCAAGCGGGAGAGTCTGAAAAAATTATCGAAGAATTTGGTGATTGTTTATTTTCTTTAATCAATGTTGGGCGTAAACTGAATATCTCGAGCGAAATGGCACTTTTAACCACCATTTTTAAATTTAAATCACGCTTTGCTTATATTGAAGAACAAATCAATTCTAAAAACAAAAAAATAGAAGAAGTGACTTTGACTGAAATGGATCAATTATGGGATGAAGCAAAGCAAAAATTACAACATTAGGAACATCATGAGTCGTTTTAAATATGTGATAAATTGTATAGTTAAATTAAATAAATCTGTGTTTTTGAGTGGGTTATACCTAGTTTTATTGGGTATGACCGTGATGTCACATGCACAGAAATTTGATCAGGCTTATTTAAAATGGAAAGCTGAGCAACAAGCACAAGATGCTCAGCTAAAAAAAGTAGATGACAATTACTATCTTTCACGCCCCAATATCCAGCCTTCCCAAACTCATTTGGGAAGAAAAGGACAGGCTTCTTCAGCACAGGTTCCATCCGCTTCCAGTCCAAAAATAAATTTGAACAGTGCCAATGTCTTGCAATTACAGCAGTTAAGTGGGGTTGGTGCAAAGAAAGCACAAGCCATTATTGATTATCGAAATCAGTACGGAAAGTTTAAAAATGTGGAAGAGCTAAAGAATGTCAAAGGGATTGGTCCTTCACTTTATGAGAAAAACAAAAACCAACTTGGAATATAATCAATCATCTTATATTGTTTTTATAATCAAAGCTAAACGTCATTGATCTGAAATAAAGTATTGTTAAAAAACATGCAAGCTTAAAATTGAGATTAATCATTTAAGGATCACAATTTCAATGCAAGATTGCGAGAATCAAATTGCCCTTTAGCTGTGTAAGCGATATGATTAGCACAATTATGATTTTTACGTCCTGACGTAGGAGACAGTGTCTTTTGCAAACTTTGCGTGCGTCAAAGTGTGGATTATCCACCGCTCAATTACCTTCTTCCATTTTAGATGTTATTGATTCTTTAACCAAAGCTGGCTATGAGGCTTATATAGTCGGTGGAGGTGTGCGTGATTTAATGCTCGGCTTAAATCCGAAAGACTTCGATGCTGTGACCAATGCAACGCCATCGCAAGTCAAAGAAGTTTTCGGTCGACGTTGTCGAATTATCGGTCGACGTTTTGAATTGGCACATGTCTATTCTGGTCGTGAATTGATTGAAGTCGCAACATTTCGTGCCCCACCCAAGAAAGCGATCACTTCGGCTCAAGGCATGATTCTGCGTGATAATAACTGGGGAACCATCGAGCAAGATTTTGCACGTCGCGATTTTTCTATCAATGCGATGTATTATCAGCCACGTAAGGGTGAAGTGCTTGATTTTTGTAATGCCATTGATGATATAAAAACCAAAACTTTAAGATTATTGGGTGATCCGACTCTACGTTTTGAAGAAGATCCTGTACGTATGTTGCGTACATTGCGTTTTGCGGCAAAATTAAATTTCAGTATCGATCCTAAAATTTTAAAAATTTTTACCCAAGAGATGACTCAGCTCTTGCGTGATGTTTCTCCACACCGTTTATACGATGAATCACAAAAACTATTTACGATGGGACATTTACATCGTGTCATGCCAATGTTGATCGAGTTTGGTATTTGGAAACAATTATTTGCTGATATTAGCCCTGAAATTACTCAATTTATGGAGCGTGCAGCAAAAAATACTGACCAGCGAATTCAAATTGGCAAAACCATCAATCCTGCTTTTTTCTATGCCGTGTTACTTTGGAACAATTTTTTAGCACGTTGTGATTTTTATCAGGCTAAAGGTGTAGTTGCGGCAGAAGCCCGTGCACAAGCAGGTTTGGATGTTTTAAAACGACAAGCGACGCGGACCATTATCCCTCGATTTGCGGAGACGTTTATCCGTGAGGTTTGGGAAATGCAGACACGTCTGTTAAATCCAAAACCGCAACAAATTGAAGCGCTGTCAGGGCATGCGCGTTTCCGTGCTGGATTTGACTTTTTACTGTTAAGAGAAAAGTCTGGTGATTCGACGACCAACGGTATGGGGGCTTGGTGGGAAGCTTACCAAACCATGTCTAGCGATGAAAAAGAGCGTGCAATCAGTAGTTATAATCGCCAACGAGCTAAAAGCCGTAAAAAGTTAGCTGAATCTCCTGTTGTTGAAGAAGTGAAAACTGTTTCAACCGAGATTGAACCGCTAGTCAAAGAACAAGAGTCACGTAGTCGCCGTTCTCGTCAAAAAGCCAATGCTAGCCATACACCATCTGCAGCATCACATGATTTTAAAAGCAGAAATGACAGCAGAGCAGCAGTCAACAAAGGTGAAATTACAGCGGATCACCCGATCACCAAGCGTAGACGTGTACAACGTGATTTGAGCAAAGTGATCTTTGGACCAACGCAATGATGAATAAAACCTATATTGGTTTAGGCAGTAATTTGGGTGATTCAGAACAGATTTTGCGTGAAGCTGTTGAGCAGTTAAAACAATTGGGTGAGGTGAAGGTTTCCAAGCTTTACCACAGCCCACCCATGGGTCCACAAGATCAACCGCATTACCACAATGCAGTTGCCCAATTGTTAACCCATTTAGCGCCATTAGATTTATTAAATGAGTTGCAACGGATTGAAAATGAATCAGGTCGAGTGCGTTTACGCCATTGGGGTGAGCGGACTTTGGATTTAGATCTTTTGCTTTATGCTGAAAAAAACATTATAAATGAGCGACTCACAGTACCACATGTTGGTATTTTGCAGCGTGATTTTGTGGTGATTCCTTTATTAGACTTGGATACTGAGTTAAAGGTAAACGGACAATCATTACAAAACCTAGAACTTGTGCAACATTCAACATTGACTGTTTTGGCTGATCAAAGTTGGGCAGGCTGAACTGTTGGATGTGCTAAAGAACTCTCATTGATAGAGGATATCGTCATGATCAGTCTAAGTGATTTAAGACAATTTAAAACTCAGGGTCGTAAATTTTCATGCTTGACTTGCTACGATGCAAGTATGGCAAAAGGTATGGAAGTTGCCGAAATTGATACTATTTTAATTGGCGATTCTTTAGGGATGACCATTCAAGGGCATGATTCAACCTTGCCTGTTACGGTCGTGGATATGGCATATCATACTGCCGCTGTACGTCGTGCGAATCAGCATGCCTTTATTTTATGTGACCTCCCATTTATGAGTTATGCAACGCTCAATGACGCTTTAGTGAATGCTAAAACTGTCATGCAAGCAGGCGCGCAAATGGTTAAAATTGAGGGTGGTGCTTGGCTTTCAGAAACTGTACAAGTGCTGACACGAAATGGTATTCCGGTATGTGTACACTTAGGTTTAACACCTCAATCGGTACATGTTTTCGGTGGTTATAAACTTCAGGCAAAAACACGTGAAGCTGCAGATCAATTGATTGCAGACTGTAAAGCTGTGGTTGAAGCTGGTGCGGCAATATTACTGCTCGAATGTGTTCCAGCACAAATGGGTAAAGAAATTGCTGAATTATTCCCACATGTCCCTGTAATTGGTATTGGTGCTGGTGCTGATACAGATGGTCAGGTATTGGTTGTGCAAGATATGTTGGGTTTGACTTTTGGAAAAGTGGCACGTTTTGTACGCAACTTTATGACAGAGCAAACAGGTGAAACAGCAATTGTAGATGCATTCAAAGCATATCATCTTGCTGTGCAAGACAAATCTTTCCCTTCGAAAGAACATACTTTCCAAGTAGAGCTGTAAAAGATGAAAACAGAAACGACCATTCAAGGATTATCAGCATCACTGAATCCTGCTCGATCAGCGCGTAAAATCATTGGTTTTGTACCAACGATGGGGAATTTACATGAAGGTCATTTAAATCTGGTTCGTGAAGCACGTAAGTTGTGTGATGTGGTGGTAGTTAGTATTTTTGTCAATCCGATCCAATTCGGACCAAATGAAGACTTTGATAACTATCCTCGCACATTAGAGCATGACAGCCATTTATTGGCTGAAGTGGGATGTGATATTGTTTTTGCGCCATCTGTTGAGCAAATGTATGGTAAATATCCACGATTGACCAATATTAGTGTTGGTGAAATTACAGATGATTTATGTGGTTTACAACGTCCAGGTCATTTTGATGGCGTTGCTGTTGTGGTCACCAAGCTATTCAATATTGTACAACCCAATTTTGCATTCTTTGGGCAAAAAGATTATCAACAATTGGCTGTGATTAAACAGTTGGTTCGTGATTTGAATATGCCGATTGAAGTGATTGGTGTACCGATTGCTCGTGCTGAAGATGGTTTAGCTTTAAGTTCTCGTAATGGATATTTATCTGAGCAGGAACGCCAAACAGCTCCTGTTATCTTTAATTCTTTAACAACTGCTGCAGATGATCTACATGCGGGTAAAACACTTGTAAACGTGCTTCAACAGATTCGTCAAAGTCTGACTGATGCAGGATTAGTGGTGGATTATGTTGAAGCACGTAGCCCAACCTTACAAAAAGTTGAACAGTTCGACCAAGATGTTGTATTGTTTGTTGCAGCGAAATTAGGCAAAACCCGTCTGATTGACAATTTACAAGTGAAATATTCTGCATAAACTTTGCTTTTAGGATCGCTATGCCATGAAGCGTATACTTATCGTGACAGGACAATCTGGTTCAGGTAAATCCTCTGCTTTGCAGGTACTGGAAGATTTGGGTTATTACTGTATTGATAATTTGCCTCTGGCATTGCTTCCTGAAATTGTTGAAAAACTTGACCGAGAAAATAATTTAGAATTATTAGCGCTAGGTGTAGATGTTCGTAGTGCAAAAGAAGATTTACAAGGTTTTGATGATGTTTTTCAACAAATACAAAAACATGGCAGTGTAGATGTTATTTATTTAACGACCCGTGATCAGGAGTTAATTTCACGTTTTAGTGCATCTCGACGTCCTCATCCGCTTTCAAATCGTTTTCAAAGTTTAAATGAATGTATCCAAGAAGAAAAAAATCTATTGTTGCCGATTCAACTGCGGGCAACAGCACATATTGATACCACTGACAAAAGTGTACATGATTTAAAAGATACCTTATTGTCCAAACTGGGACAGTCCGATAAACTAATTTTAATTTTGCAATCTTTTGGATATAAACATGGTATTCCATTAGATGCAGATTTTGTTTTTGATGTAAGGCATTTGCCTAATCCACATTGGGATTTAGAGTTGCGTAAATATTCGGGTTTGGATGAACCTGTGCGTAAATTTTTAGAAGCCAGCGAGCAAGCAAATGAGATGTATCAAGACATCTATCAGTTTTTAAATAAGTGGTTGCCTGCTTTTGCGGAAGGTCATCGTCACTATATTACAGTGTCAATTGGCTGTACGGGCGGTCAACATCGTTCGGTTTATATTGTGGATCGGTTGAAAAAGGCTCTTGAGTCGAAATGGACCATTCAAGTATTACATAGAGAAATGAAGCACTGGTCATGATTGACACAACTGTTGACGTAATTAATAAATTAGGGTTACATGCGCGTGCATCTGGAAAACTCATCGAAGTCACTACCAAATTTAAATGTTCTATTCAAATTGGGAAAGGTGACAAGTTGGTTGATGCCAAGAATATCCTTTCTTTACTTATGCTGGGAGCTGGTAAAGGAACAACCTTGCGTTTAGTGATTGACGGTGTAGATGAAGAAAAAGCTTTGTCTGAAGTTCAAGCACTTTTTGCAGATAAATTTTACGAGGCAGAATAATCGTGGCACGTCGTCCGCAACGTTTTACTGAAGATGATTTTGAGTCTTTAGAAGGGCGTGCAAGTAAAACCGAACAGAAAAAAGCTGTACAGCGTATGGCTGCTTTAGGTGAGCAACTCGCTGAGTTGTCAAAAAAACAAATTCAATCTTTACCTGTTGAAGAGCGCTTAATTGAGGCTTTATTAGATGTGCAGTTGATTACATCTTTTGAAGCGCGCCGTCGTCAATTTCAACGCATTGGAAAGCTTTTGCGTAATGAAGATGAAGCTGTAATTTTATCGTATTTAACGCCAAAACAAGGCGTTAAAAAGCTCGCACAGCTTGATCGTTGGGTTGAACGTATGATTGAACAACGTGACCCTGCAATTAAAGAGTTTTGTAAGTCTTATAATGCGGCAGAAGGGCATTCCTTACGTCAGCATGTATTACGTATTCACCGTGATATTACGCGTCAGGCTTCTGCTGAAGAATTAGCAGCTTCAAAACTGAAGTTGTTAAATTACGCTCAACAAGTGGCATTGATTTCAGACAATTCAAAGTAATTGAATCGCTAAAATAGAATAAACGATCCGAAAGGATCGTTTTTTATGAGAGATGAAATATGACTGATGCTTCGAGAAAAATTCAGTAGGGGGGGATAGAGCCAATCTGATGAAAAGCTTATACCGTAAAAATAATTTCTCTTGATCAATAAAATTTATGTGATGAATATATTGTTGAATGATTGAAATCAAATCACTTGTATGAAAAACCAGGCGTTTTGTCTATAAAATAAAACCTGAATCTCAGTGCTGAGATTCAGGTTTTATGATCGGGATAATCAACAAGTTACGCCGTCTTATCCCACATATCTTTTATACTTTAGGTGGCATGGTCGGCATTGCACGGTCTGCTTTAAAATCGGGTTGAAATTTCACAACACATTGACCAGCTAAAGTTTTATCACCGATTTTCACTTGAATGGCTTTTCCATCAGTTTGACCAGCACAAGACTTTTGGATTGCATCCCATTGTGCTTTACGCTCTGCGCGTTTTTGCGCAAATTCCTGCTGAATTTGAGCACGCTGTTCTTCTGTCATATCTTTCATACGTGGTCCATCGTGACGCATCATACGTCCACGATCCTCTCCATCACGACGGAAATCATGCTTCATTTCTTTCATCGCTTTACGATCAGCTTTGAATACAATATTACATGTTCCATCAATACTTTGTTCACCAGCTTTGACCTGAACAGTTTGACCAATCGCTTTACCGTCACAGGCTTTTTGCATTTGCTTGCGCATCTCTTTATGTTGCGCACGCATTTTTTTCATTTCTTCACGTTGCTCAGGTGACATTTTATGATGTCCGCCATGCATCATTGGACGACCTTCTGGATCGTCTTTGGGACCTGGATTAGATTGACAGGCAGTTAAAGCCCCCATACTTAGAATACTTGCTGACAATAATGTGATTTTTGTGATCATTTTCATTGTTACTACTCCAATGAATGTTCTGTATATTTGTGGATACAGTAAAGATTAAATAATAATGATGTAGAAACAATGGAGAGTATTTTAAGCAAGTGTTGGGTACAATGTTGAAATGAGAAGAAAAACGAGAGATCAGTTTTGAAAATACGCCGAGTCCCCATCGCTTTACGTTTATTTCTCACGGTGTTGTTGACGACATTAGTCATCACGACAGTGAGTTTGAGTGTATTGCATTGGACCATGCAGAAAAACTTTGCCAGATATGTTGCTGATGTCGAAATGCAAAAACTTGATCATTTGATTGAGAATTTGGCAGATGTTTATGGTGTATATCAAGACTGGGGCAATGCAGTTCAGGCGCAAATTTTACAAATCGAAGGTGATGCTGCACCTGATGATTATGACAAGTTATCGCGGTGGTGGTTACGTCGTCAGTACGATATTGCTTTGCAGCAACGTTATTTTAAAGAACATACGATGATGGCAACTTTGGGGCAGACCGAAGGTGCTACGCCAAAATCCCAATTAGACAAAGAAGAAATAAAAATTCTTGAAGAAAACTTGCCTTCAGCCTACCAACCTTTTGAAGGTTTGAAATTTCCGCTCAGTTCAAATCAAAACTTATTTAAACCTTCTGATCGCAAAGCTAAGCCCCCGATGGACAAAGGACATATCGCGGGAGTTCACGAAAACCCTCCTGCTGAAGGAAAAGAATCGTCTATGCGTGATCCAATGCGTATGGTTAGTCCAAAAAATGGCAAGAAGATGTTTGTATCCATGCCAGACCGTTTAGGATTGAGTTCACGTCTTTCTTTATATGATGCCAAACATCAGTTTGTATTGGGTGAGCCTTCAGATGATCAAGTCTCTTATCGCCCAATTATCGTCAATGAACAAGTGGTGGGTTACTTAGGGCTTAAACCTGTTTTGGATGAAGATGATGCTTCGAGCATCAATTTCTTTAGTAGCCAAAAACGCTATTTGGTACTGATCTATATTTTTACATTTTTGTCGAGTTTGGTTGCAGCATTACTTTTAGCGACCTATTTTAAAACGCCAATTCAACGCTTACTTAATGGTACACGTGAACTCACCAAAGGTAATTTCCAGCATCAAGTTGCAATTAAACGAAATGATGAGCTTGGTGATTTATCTACAGAATTAAATCAATTGGCAGTGATTCTAGATCAGCATGAAACCTCTCGTCGACAATGGGTTGCAGATACTTCACATGAATTAAAAACACCATTGGCTGTATTACAAGCACAAATTGAAGCCATGCAGGATGGTATTCGTAAACCTACACCTGAACATTTTGCTGCGATGTTGCGTCAGGTGACGAGTTTGAAAAAACTCACTCAAGATTTGGCTGATTTAGCACAGGCAGAAGCACAGCAATTAAAATGTTATTTTGCAGAAGTTGATCCGTGGTCTGTGGTTTTGCAAGAGATTGATAATTTTAAACCAAAGTTTGAACAAGCCAATCTCAATGTCTCAGCAACAGGTGAGGGGGCGAAATTACAATTAGATATAGATCGCTTTAAGCAAATTATGGTCAACTTACTGGGAAATAGTATTCGTTATACTGAAGCGGGTGGTGAAGTTCAGGTACATACTGAACAAGACGCTGAATCTTGGAGTGTGATTGTGGATGACAGCCCGCTTGGCTTGAGTGATGAACAGATTGCACGTTTAGGAGAGCGATTCTATCGTGTTGATGATTCACGTACGCGTAGTACAGGTGGCACAGGATTAGGCTTGGCTTTATCTGGTAAAATTGCGCAAGCACTGGGTGGACAATTAAATTTTGATCATTCACCTTTAGGCGGTTTGCGTTGCAAATTGACATTTTCAAAACATACGAAAGTTTAAAAGGAATAGCACAACATGAAACATATCATGCTGGTAGAAGATGAAGTTGAACTTGCGCAATTGGTGCGGGATTATCTAGAAGCGGCAGGCTTTGAAGTCAGTATGTTTCATGATGGTCAAGAAGCCTATGAAAGCTTTCAACAACGTAAGCCAAGCCTCATGGTTTTGGACTTGATGGTTCCTCGTATGGATGGTCTCACGATCTGTCGTAAAGTGCGTGAACAAACCGATCTGCCGATCATTATGGTCACAGCGCGTACTGAAGAAATTGACCGTGTGTTGGGCTTAAATATGGGTGCTGATGACTACGTTTGTAAACCATTTAGTCCTAAGGAATTGGTTGCACGTGTACAAGCTGTGTTACGTCGTTTAGAACGTAAAGCTGAACCTGAAGCCAATGATTTATTCCGGATTGATAAAGCACAACAACGCATCTGGTATCAACAAAAATCGTTGAATTTAACACCAACTGAGTTTCGTCTTTTAGAGCTTTTCCTCGAACATTTGGGACAAGTCTATTCTAGAGCGCAACTTTTAGACCATATTAACCCAGATAGTTTTGATGTTGCTGACCGTGTTATTGATAGTCATATCAAGAACTTACGTCGTAAAATATCTGAAGCAGCGGAAACAGGAAATCGTCATGAATGGGTACAAGCTGTTTATGGCGTAGGCTATCGTTTTGAATATCCAGAAGATTAAGTTTTCGACATTTTAAGTTCATCGTTGTGGATAAACACAGGTTTATCCACAGATATTGTGGGTAAATGTTTATAAATGTAAAAAGTTATGTTTGAAAAATAAACATATAACTTTATATTTATTGATACATTCTAATTTTGACTGAATCGTGAATAGATAGAGGTTAGCTCTGTTGATCTAATGTGCGATCCAAAGCCTGCTAATTATTTGATGTGTTGATAAACCGCCAATACCTGCTTTTGGGCTTTGGTCAGGCTCTTGCTCACAAGCTCATAAGAGCCTTCAACCAAGTCTTGAATCAGATCAGCACTGATCTGTTCGCCTTCATAGACTGAAATCCAATGACGTTTATTCATATGGTAGCCCACCTGAATCGAGGGGTAGAGATCTCTCAACATTTCGCTATGATCAGGTTCAACTTTTAAATTAATCAGTTTTTTGCCATGCAGTTCAGAGCCTAACATAAACATTTTTCCCATCACTTTAAAAACAGGAACATCCTCACCAAATGGATAGTCAAGTTCGGATTTAGGCAAATGTGACGCAATCTTAAATGCTAAAGTTCGGATTTCTTCACCAGTCATTATGTTCTCTTTTTAATTCAATTATGGGTAAATGCGAATCATGGTTCCATCATCCACCAGTTTCCAGATTTCATCCATATCAACATTTCTAACGGCAATACAGCCCCATGTCCAGTCATTTCGAGGTAAATAGTTCATTAAACTCGGCATTTTCTCGATTTGTGAAGTGGTTGCAGAACCGTGAATCATAATATCACCACCCGCGGAAACACCCAACTGTTTGGCTTGTGCGAGATCTTGCTGGTTTGGATAAGACACATGCAGAGATTTATAAAAGGCACTATTCGGATTGCGCCAATCTAAAATATATTGTCCCTCAGGTGTTTTTCCATCACCTTCTTGTACTTTATGACCTTGTGGGGTAAAGCCTAAGCGCATTGGATAGCTTTGAATTTTTTGATCATGGTGCATCAATTGGACAATGCGAGCAGACTTATAAACTTTAACCTCTGTAATCGGAGTGTTTTGACGAATAAGGGTGATGTCTTGCTGTGATAAATTTTTGACATGTATGGCAGCATTTGCTGTTGGAATAAATTGATTATATTTTTGATAGAACCATCCACCAGCGATCATCACAATGAAAATAGCAAAAATTGAAAAGAGATATTTTTTATTCATTTTAAATTAAGAATGTTGTAAAGCAATGTATTGTCTAAATTTTACCCAAATTAAACTGGGAAGCTGTAGTTGAATTGTGATTGTGGATTTATCCTGTGGATAAACACATGGTTATCCACAGAAATTGTGGGTAACTCTAATTACACTTAGGAATCTTTAAAAACAGATCATACATCTACATTTGTACTATATAGAGCCATTCAATTTCTTCAAAGCATGAACGTTTTTGGCAAATACAATTAATCTTATTGACTTTGACATTGTTTAATTTCTGAAATCTGGGTTTCGAGCAAAAATATATTGAGATTATTTTATAAAGTCAATTTTATTAATCACTTAAAGAATTTATATAAATAATGAAATGTGGTGTTTATCACAGAAAAAACGTTAATTACAAGTTTATCATGTCTTAAATGCAAAGTTTTTTTAGCACACCAATATCATTATTTCTAGGCGTTATCAAACTATGTTAAAGAGTAGATTTAATTAAATATGTAATAACAACAAGGATTAATAGTATCCAAGGCTAATGATATGAGAAATAATCTAATCGCAGTGCTCGTTGGATCAACGATGCTACTCACAGCTTGTGGAAATGATTCCACTGATTCTAAAACGGACAATGGTAAGCCGACGAACCCTGCTCTACAGCAAATGAATGTGAATAGTATTCAGATTTTAGATTCGAATAACCAGCCCTTTGCTAATCTTGCAGTAAAAATCGCTTCTGCAAAAAGTTTAGGGATAAATTATTCTGAGAGTAATGATATATTTGCATCAAATGAAAAATTACCAGATGCGCAAAGTTTTACTACAACGGTTCTCACCACAGATCAGCAAGGATTTATTAAAGTCAACAATTTAAGTCCTGATCAATATTTTGTTTTGGTCAATGAAGCAGAGTCACCCGTGATGACAAGCTTCGTCTTAAAAGCAAAAAATACAAATGAAAATGTTGTACTCAAGATACCTTTCGCATGTTCGAAAAAAGAACAAGCGGAAATAAAATGTGCAAAGGTTGATGCAGTTGTTGGTTCGTTATCAGGGTATGTTACCTATAATGGGAAACCGATTAAAAATGCACAAGTTTCTTTGTCTGGTACTAGTGGAACCAATGGTGCATTTATCACAGATTTAACCAATGATAAAGGTCAATTTAATCTAAGTTTTAATGTATCCAAAGATTTTGAATCGACATTGAAAAATGCAAGCTTACAGATTAGTGCTGATGGTTATGAAACACTATATAAAGTAATATCAGTCAACAGTTCAGCATCTTTTGGTAACCATTTGAATTTAAAACCAATAACAAAGCCATTAAATGATATCGTTTGGAAAGAAACTTTTGAGCAAGATTCACCCACAGTAAATATGTGGACTAAAGAAAGTAGTTTACAGCAACCGATGTGGAATTTAATCAAAACAGGTCATAGTATTCAAAATAAATTAGTGGATATATCTGTACTTTTAGCACCCAATGACAGTAGTCAAGGCGCTGTACCGAATCCGCCACAAGGTATTCAAGCATATTGGTTTGGTGATATTCAACAAGGCAATTTTATTGGTAAACAAAAACAGACAGATAAATTATTAGATGGCGGTACCTCTGTAAGTCTGAATGATGCTCAGTTGACATCACCATCCATTGATTTAAGCAAAGTATCTAAACCAATCAGTTTAAACTTTAAAACATGGTGGGAAATTGAATCAGTCAATCCAAATAATAAAGGATTTGATCTGATGGATATTCAAGTGTCCACGGATGGTGGAAAAAACTATAAAACGATTGCGCGTTTAAATCCATTATCTGACCCTGTTGTGGACCTAGAGACGAAAATACCACGACCATTTACTAATTTTGGTTTTAACAATGCGCCAGCGGTATCACAACAAGAACCTATATCTTTAGATGAATTTGCTGGTCAAGCAAATGTAAAATTAAGATTCCAGTTCAGCACAGAAGATGGTTTATACAATGGTTTTAGAGGTTGGATGATTGACGACATCCAAATCAAAAAAACGCAAGGAACTTTCCCGCTCTTTAAAGGAAAAGACGAATCTGATGAAGGAGAGACGAGTGAATTACCATCACCAATGATGAAAAAGATGAAAATGTCTTATCAATCACCTCGTTGGTTAGATGTTCCACAGCGTTAATTTAGCATAATTTAAAAAGCTCCCTAAATTTCTAGGGAGCTTTTATCTAAGACGAGCAACTCACCATAACTTCAGGTAAATCACTTGCTAAGGGAGCCAAATCTGCAGCGGTTTCTAAATCAGTTTGACGTGTAAAAGGTTGGCTGAGTAACTTAAATAAACGATCAACTTCAGAAAAATCATCACGCTCAGCTAGTTCAATGGCTTTTTGAGCCATATGATTTCTTAAGATATAAACTGGATTGGCAAGTTTCATATTAGCATCCAATGCATCTAAATCTTGATGTTCACGAATACTTTCATATTGAGTCAAAAATAATTCAAATTGACGGCGATCTAGGCAATCATCTTGAATGGCTTCATACTGCTTATTTTGTAAACGTATAAAGCTATCGGTATAGTCAAGCTGTTCGCTTTGTAAAATTTTTAAAAAGCTCATACCGCAGTCAAAGCTGTCTTTGTGAAAGTTTGGAAGTCCAAGTTTTTGACATAGCCCATCTGTATAGTGCTTAAGAAAGGTAGGTTCAAAATCTTCTAAGCATTCGACCAAATCCTGTTTAAATTTTTCTTTTGTTTCAGGTTGAGCAAGTGGAATTAAATGATTTAACCAATTCCATAAGTTCCAATGTGCGATACTAGGTTGGTTTTGATAAGTGTAACGTCCATTGTAATCACTGTGGTTATTGATCCAGTTTGGACGGAATCGTTCCATAAAACCATAAGGACCAAAATCGAGAGTTGAACCTGTAATATTTAAATTATCAGTATTCATCACCCCATGCGCAAAGCCAACTAGTTGCCACTTGGCAATCATGATGGCTGTATTTTGAATCACTTTGCGTGCAAAAGCCAAGATATGATTTTCAGTGCCAGCTTGCTGAAGCTCCAAACACTCAGGATAATGCCATTCGATACATTTTTGGGTGAATTCTGGCAATAGGTCAGGTTGGTATTGGTTGATCCATTCAAAATGCCCTAAACGAATGTGACAATCTGATGTACGTAACATCATTGCACCAAGTTCAAGCTTCTCTCGCTGAACACCTTGAGTTGATGAGGTAAAACCTACCGCATTACTTGATGGGACACCAAGCGAATTTAAGGCATGACCTGCCAAATACTCACGAATGACTGAGCGAAGTACAGCTCGTCCATCGCCCATGCGAGAGTAGGGCGTAGAGCCTGCGCCTTTTAAATGCAGATCAATGGTTTGATGATGACGATTGAGAATTTGTGCAATCAACAAACCTCGCCCATCCCCCAATTGTCCAGCCCATTGACCAAACTGATGTCCTGCATAGACCATCGCTAAAGGATGGAATTCTGGGAATGTTTTTTGTCCACTGCAAATCTCCACCCACTGTGCTTTTTCTTCCTCCGACCATTGTAATTCATCAGCGAGTGCAAGATTAAAATGTCCTGCTTTTGCACCTTTGAGCGGGTTGGGCATTTGCTCATGGTATAGTTTTGAATTCAACGTGGGATAACGAGGATTGAAGTACATAGAAGTTGATCGCACTGGATAAATCATGACTTGATCAATATAGCAAAATTTTAATGCTGTGGGAGAATGTTGACTAATTTAGTCGAGAATAAATAACTTTGCGCCTGATGTGGTTGAAGAACGATGTGCTTCCGCTTGATCTGCAACTTGATAACTCATACCAGCGGTTAAAGTAAATGTACGTCCATCTTCAAGTTCTGTATATAACTCACCCTCTAAACAAAAAAGGATATGACCTTTCAAGCACCAGTGATCTGCTAAATATCCTGCTGAGTACTCGACCATTCGAACACGAATTTGATCAAATTGTTGAGTTCGCCAAAGTGCAAAACCTTGTTCACCTTGGTGACGGGTGGTCGGAATCTCTGTCCAGTTGGTGATGCCAAAAGGGATATTATTGATCTGCATGTCAGTTGCTCGGTTTAGATTTAGATGGTTATAAAAATTAGGCAAAAGAAAAGCTCCAGTTGGAGCTTTTCTATTTATGTGGATTTTTACTGATTTGATGATCGATAGATTAAGAAACAACGTTCTTTTTAATACCGCGCATCAATGTTTCTAAACGCTCACGGTGGAAAGCCAATTTTTGCTCAACCAACTGAAAATCAACTTTAAGTTTGACATCCATTTGGTGAATTTTTTCCGCAACCGAGGCTTTTTTAGCTTGTAACTCTTGCTCTTTTAAAGCTGCCCAATCGTTTAATGTATGGGTGAAAGCTTCATATTCTTGAGAGACTTTTTGTTTCATTGCTAAAATGTCAGCATTTACATTGTGACCGTAAATTGCTAAGTCCTGTTCAGCATATTTAAACTTCATTGCTAATTCTGCTTTTTTAATATTAAAGCTCGGAATACGACGAAGATTTTTTGCTAAACCAATTTTAGAGCATGACCAAATCAACCATTTCGTCGGGTCATATTGCCACCATTTCACGCCATTACGATAATCGTATTGGAAAATATGGTGGTAGTTATGATAACCCTCACCCCATGTCGCAATGGCAAGCAGGAAGTTATCACGTGCAGTATTTTCATCTGTATAAGGACGTTTGCCCCACATATGACATAAAGAGTTAATAAAGAAGGTTACATGGTGGCTGATGATTAAGCGGAGTAAACCACCTAAGAGCAATACGCCCCACATGTCACCTACAGCCCAACCCAATGGAAGGAGAATAGCTGCGTGAACTGCAATGACCAATGGAATGTAATATTTGTCTTGGAACATCACCACTTTATCATTTAACAAATCTGGTGCATTTTTATAGTTTGATTCAGCAGCAGGATAGTTACGTAACATCCAGCCAATGTGTGCATACCAAAAGCCATTGTTAATTGAATATGGATCTTGATCAACATCGTCTACATGACGGTGATGAGTACGGTGACCTGAAGCCCAGAACAAAATACTGTTTTGAACAGCAAATGTTCCCATAATCATCAGAATAATTTTAAGAGGTAAAGTCGCTTCATAAGCACGGTGTGCCCACAAGCGATGATAACCCGCAGTAATGCCTAAACTACTGAGACCGAGTAAAACGAATAAACTAATCCAAGCTGCCACACTAAAATCATGATGGTAGGCATACAATGGAATCGCAATTAATGCCACAAGTGGTAAGAATACCAGAGCAAAAACACCGATCCAATTTATTGGGGCTTTGGGTAGGGGAGCATTCATCTCCAACAGCACTCCTAAGAACCTTCATTAGGTAAAGTTAAACGCATAGCTTCAGCATTTTTCTAGGCTATACTTTCACGAATAGTATCATGAGCGAACAGATGTTCACTAGTATTAGTGTACATCTGTATTGTATAAAACAGTAACAGAATAAAACACAGATTTTAGCGATTTGATCGAAAAAAATGAATGATTAAAAAGTCGTACTTGATTGTCAAAAGTGCGTAAAAAATTTTACCCAGAATAAGTGCCACAACTTCATACTTGGTCGTGATTGAATGCACGAAAGTTTTGAGTTAAATCACTTCCAACACGGTAAAGAAAATCTGATTTTATGCGACTCAATTTATTTTAACCTGAGTTCGATGTAATTAAATCCTCAACTCATTGAAAAATAATAAATCTCTATGGAGTCTTGCTGCGTTTTCATCAAATTTTAGGATGAGGAGCGGAGCTCCGCAAGCGCAACCATCAATAGCTTTTCATTTCTCTTGATCAATAAAATTAAAGCGATCAATATATTGTTTGATGATATAAAGCTTGCACTGCCACGCTTTAGCTCTAGAGTTTAAATTGTTTTGCGTAGGCGATACTTTACTTTTCAGAGATGAAAAGTAACAAAAATCTTCCGTTGAGCGAGGGGTACATCCTAATACCCCCGCTCAACATGGCGACATCCATGTCGCCTCGTGATAGCAAAACTGTTTATGATTCAAAAGTACAAAATAAATGAATCATCCAAATCACTTGTATGAATAATCAGGCGGTTTGGCTGTATCATCTTTCATCAAGGATTTTTATCGAACTCAGATTATTTTAAATTATTGCAATTGACCTAATCCATTTTGCATCAGTTTTGGAAAATCAGTAATTAACCCTTGGATGCCTAAATCACGTAAATGTTGAGCACGTTGAATATCATTCACTGTCCAAACGCTGATATTCAAACCTGCTGCTTGAGTCGCTTGAACTATTGCATCGCTTGCCAACTGATTCATCCAGCCAATTTGGCAACAACCCAGTTCTAATGCCTGTTCAATGGCTTGTTCCTGAATGTCCTCTTCAATCAGTAAACCACGTTTAAATTCTGATTTTTGTTCCTGTAAAGCGTGGTGTATTTTTAAGTCAAAACTGGTGATGACCGAAGTATGTTTAAAATCTTTGAGCTGTTTCTGTAATTCAATAGTAAGCTTTTCAGCATCTTCTACGGTTTCAACAGCCTTTACTTCAACTTCAATATGTTCAAAATCATGCATGATCTTTAAACTTTGGCTCAAAGTCGGTGTCATTTGTTTTTCCCAATCCATCCAGATATTGGCTTGGTTAAACGATGCGAGTTGTGTGCTGTCTAAAGGGTAAAGTGGTTGATCAATTCCTGTGGTTCTTAAGAAATTATCGTCATGCATGATAATCAGTTCATCATCTTTTAATTGTCGCACATCAAACTCAACTGCACGGATGCCTAAGTCATGAATATATTGAAAGCCACTCAAGGTGTTTTCAGGTGCTTCGCCACGTGCACCACGATGTCCGATAATTTTCATAGAATAAACTCGATATTCAGATCATCGATCTCATCATAGAAGCCTAACCATTAGATTATTTTGACTGATGATGAAACTTTAATCTTTAACTGGAAATTTGTGTTTAGTCCTATTCTTTCAGCAGGACTAAACATGATCATACTGTCAAAAAATCATAGATGAATGGTCAAAGATAGTTAAATTGTATCGTTGATGTTCTTTTGCCAAAGCACTTCACTGCCACCTTCTGCACGTTGTAATGTACGAGAGGCAACAAAAAACCAATCTGACAAGCGATTGAGCAATTGCAAGGCTGTGGCTTGAATATTTTGGTCTCTGCTATGCACAGTCATGAGGCTACGTTCAGCACGGCGACATACTGCACGTGCTTGATGAGCATAACTGCATGCCAAGGTGCCTGATGGAAGAATAAACTCTTTTAGCATCGGCAAATCTTCATTCATTTTATCAATTTCATTTTCAAGAAATTCCACACAAACAGGTTGCAGCAAGTTGTAGTTGGGAATACAGACTTCACCCCCCAAATCAAACAGCCAGTGTTGAACTAAACTGAGCGATTTGTCCCAATGGGCTTTATCCGTAATATCACTGATTGAGATTTGTGAACGTAATACACCTACGATCGAATTGAGTTCATCCACATCACCTAAAGCGGTAATACGTAAGTCATCTTTAGGTACACGAGAGCCATCTCCTAATCCAGTGGTTCCCGAATCACCTGTACGGGTGTAAATTTTACTTAAGCGATGTCCCATGATTTTGTCCTAGATAAAAATGAAAAGCTAAAGAATAAAAAAGGATAATGTCGGTCAAAACATTATCCATAAACTGCGCTGTTTTAGATATTTTTTTGAGTCTAGCTTTTAGTAACGGAAAGTTACCCCTGCTGATGCAAGACGACCACCGTTGATATAGTAATAACCATTACTATATGAAGTGGTTTTGTATTGGACGTCGCCAATATTTTGGATGTTTGTAAATAGTTTTATATTGGGATTCACATTCCAAAAGGCATTTACATCGACAGTAGCATAGCCTGAAATTGTACTGTTTTTAGGTCTAGATTTAGCAGAGAGAGATGTACTTATCCCATACACCTCGTTTTGTAAACCAGCTGTTAATGTTAGACTTTGACGCGAACGACGACTCAAATCTTGATCTGTCTCTTTGTCTTTTGGTTGTACATAAGCATAAGAAAGATGAGTAAATAATTCATCATTTGCCCAATCTAGATTGAATTCACCACCTGTAAAAGTTGCTTTTTTGACATTGTATAATCTGCCTTCATATGTAACTGGATCTGTAACATAAGTGATCAAATCATCAACTTCATTACGATATGCAGATAGTCCTAAACTTAATTGATCGGTAATTTTTTGATCTAAACCAATCTCATAGGATACACTTTCTTCAGGTTTCAAATTAGGGTTTCCACCCCAACTGAGTGCATAGAGATCATTGTTCGTTGGAGCACGAAATGCTGTACCAATATTGGTATAAATACTTGTTGCAGGTAAAATTTGGTAGCGAGCTGCTGCTTGCCCAACTGTATGTGTGCCAAATGTTTCGTGATCTTCTACACGTAAACCTAATTGAGTGTGTAATTTATTTGATTGATATTGATGCTGTACAAAATAGCCAGTACTGTCAACATTTTTATTATAATCAACTCCGTAAGCACCACTACCTGAAAGGACATCAGATTTTATATTTTTAGTGGCTACGCCAGCTAAAATATTCTGACTTGGTGTAAATTGCCACTTACTATAAAGTTCAGCTTCTTTGGTTGTGTTATAGATAGCATCATGTGATTCATTTTGCTCTAAATCATCTTTAAATTGAGACAAACGCGCATTAACAGATACACTATCATTAATGTTCACACGACCTTTAATGTTGATGATTTCATTTTTAAAATCTTGAGAGAGATTTTTTAAACCAATTAAATTCCAATTCGCATCATTAATACCATCAATATAAGTTGCTGTACCTTGGTTTTGTGAATAGTCGACTGAAGCAGCATACTGTTCTTTTTCAACACCAAATTTTGCACTTAAGCCTTTTTGATCATATGAGCCTGTTTTTACATTGGTATTTTTAAAATCTGTAACTTGAGTACCATCAGATTCTAAACGTTGCCCACGAATTTGTGCATAAAAGCCGTTTTCAGCCAGATCTGCACCAACCACAGATTTATAAGTATTTTGTTCGCCTATTTCACCAGTGATGAAAGCACCAGTTTTTTCAGGCGTTTTTGAAATCAGTTGTACAACACCACCAATTGCATCAGTTCCATATAAAACTGATGCTGGTCCTTTTAATACTTCTATTTGTTTAATATCTGTTGTATCAATAAAAGCCAATGAAGCAGAACCGGCAGAACCTGTATTTAAACGAACACCATCACGCAGTACTAATGTATGAGTCGAATTTGTACCACGTGTAAAGATAGACGCAGCTTGACCATAACCACCATATTGCATCATATCAATAGAAGCATCACTCATGAGTAAATGCGGTAGTTCTGCAATTGGAGATTGTTCAAGTATCTGTGGTTCTATAATTGAAATACGGGCAGGTACATTTTCAATCTTCTCTTCTGAGCGTGTAGCAGTGACAACAATTGTATTCAGCTTAGAATTCGCTTCTGAATTTGACGACGTTTCAGCAAATGCAGTAGAAGATAACCCCATCGCAATAGCGACAGCACCTACAAGTGCAGTAGGTTTAAAAATAACAGACATGATATGCTCCATACATCCACTCCCCGTGAATGATTGAGTTTAAGGGCACAACAAGCTGGTATCCGGACTTAAATATAGAATCTAAAACAATTCAGATTATTCCACCTTCCCACAAAATATTGCAGTGGTGTAAGCCATGAGACTTATAAAGAATAATATTTTCATTTTACCGTTGCGGGGGCAGTGTTGGATTTTCACCAACTTCCCAAAGCCTAAAGCTAGACTTGTTGCATTTGTGTGCAGTATAAAGTTTGTTAAGTGTATAAACAATGTAAAACAGATAATCCTATATAACTTTAACGCAAGTGAAGGAATTTGCTTTACAATGATTTGTCCAAAATATTGAAAAAATCAGTTTGATCTAAACAAATTCGAGTTCAAAACTATGCGTACCCGTGCCAAAATTTGTGGAATTACACGACCACAGGATATTCATGCTGCCGTAAATGCAGGTGTGGATGCGATTGGTTTTGTGTTTTATGAACCCAGCCCACGTTACGTGACAATTGAACAAGCACAACAACTCGCGCAACTCATTCCACCCTATATCAGTATTGTGGGCTTGTTTGTGAATGCCAGTGCAGAAGATATTGCACTAGTCTTAGCATCTGTCCCTTTAGATATTATTCAATTTCATGGGGATGAAACTGCACAACAATGCCAACAGATTGCCCAATATAATAAGCGTCGTTGGTATAAAGCAATTCAGATCAAACCTGACGCAGACAATTCAGCAATTATTACGACAATTCGACCATACCAACAGGCAGGCGCGAGTGCTATGCTTTTAGATGCATGGCATCCTGAATTGAAAGGGGGAACAGGGCACAGTTTTGACTGGTCGCAATTCCCTAAACTTGATATTCCTTTGATTTTGGCAGGTGGTTTAAAGCCTGAAAATGTTGAAAACGCCATACAAACGACTCAAGCCTATGCAGTCGATGTGAGCGGAGGCGTAGAGTCCGCAAAAGGTATTAAAGACCAACAACTCGTAGAACGATTTATGCAAGGAGTCCAACGTGGATCAGCAAAGTAATCAACAAAATAGTGTGATTGACTATACCCAATTCCCAGATCAAAACGGGCATTTTGGTATCCATGGCGGACGTTTTGTGTCAGAAACTTTAATGGCAGCTTTAGAGGATTTAGAGAAGCTCTATTTCCGTATGAAAGATGATGCTCAGTTTTTGGCAGAATTCGACCGTGATCTCGCTTATTATGTAGGACGCCCTAGTCCTTTGTATTATGCTGAACGATGGTCGAAAGAGTTGGGTGGTGCGCAGATTTATCTTAAACGTGAAGACTTGAATCATACAGGCTCACACAAGGTCAACAATACCATCGGTCAGGCATTATTGGCGAAGCTTTCTGGAAAGAAACGTATTATTGCAGAAACAGGTGCGGGGCAACATGGTGTTGCAACAGCAACCATCGCAGCACGTTTAGGTCTCGAATGCGTTGTCTTTATGGGTGCTGAAGATGTTAAACGTCAGGCGATGAACGTCTATCGTATGCGTTTGCTCGGGGCAACTGTTGTTCCTGTAGAAAGTGGCTCTAAAACATTAAAAGATGCCATGAACGAAGCAATGCGAGATTGGGTCACTAATGTAGACTCAACTTATTATGTCATTGGTACAGTTGCAGGTCCGCATCCGTATCCACAATTAGTACGTGATTTTCAGTCAATTATAGGTCGTGAAGCACGTCAACAAATTCAACAACAGGCAGGTCGTTTACCTGATGCCTTGGTTGCATGTGTGGGTGGTGGTTCAAATGCGATGGGCTTGTTCTACCCATTCTTAAATGATCCAGATGTGAAAATGTATGGCGTTGAAGCTGCTGGTCTGGGTGTAGAAACAGGTAAACATTCAGCACCACTTAATGCAGGTCACGTTGGTGTTCTACATGGTAACCGAACTTACTTAATGTCTGATGAACAAGGTCAAATTATTGAAACACATTCAATTTCAGCTGGTTTGGACTATCCAGGTGTAGGACCTGAACATAGTTTCTTGAAAGATATGCATCGTGTAAATTATGTGCCAATTAACGATACAGAAGCTTTACAAGGTTTCCGTGATTTGACCCATATTGAAGGAATTATTCCTGCATTGGAAAGTTCACATGCGATGGCTTATGTCACTAAGCTGGCACCAACGATGTCAAAAGATCAAATTATTATCGCAACTGTATCAGGTCGTGGTGATAAAGATTTAATGACTGTGGCGCGTATTGATGGTGTGGAAATGGTGGAAATGTAATTCATCATTTTTATTTGGAAAGCCTCTTTTATAAGGGGCTTTTTTATATCTTGATGATAAGCACTCTATACACAGTATTTGGAATTTACGTTCTTTTGCGCAAAATCTACTAAAAATAAAAGATTATCTTGGTTATGCATTTTTTACAAAAAGTTCGGGCTGAAAACTTCCCTGAAAAAATTATCTGGGGATGGAAAGACACTTTTGCCGTTTCTATTCTCCCATTGATTGTTATAAATGGTCTTATTTTAGAAAAAATATTTGGAACCTCGATAGCTGTCAGTTTGGGCGATACTATTTTAAGAGGCGTACTGTTTATTTTAGTGTGCTGCTTATATAAGGATATGTTGTTTAGGCATTGGAAAAAATATCAACAGGCTTTTTGGCGTTCAAGTATATTGGTTGTGGTGGGTGCAATATGCTTACAAGTGATTATCTCACTCACACGTCAATTTCTTCCTGTGAGTGAAAGTCACGAAGAAAGACCATTTATTGATCCTGAAAAAATTGCTTTTCTGAGTTTGTTACTCATCAGCTTTGGACCTTTATTTACTGCACTTTTAGAAGATATCGTGTTCCGCTATACCTTATTACAAAAACTATTTATTCAGCCGTGGTTATGGCGCATGGTTTTGATCATGCTGAATTCGATTTTATTTGGTTTGATTCATTATTATAATTTTGATGGGAACCTAGTCGCAACAATCAGCTTTATGAGTGCAGGATTATTTTTAAACTTGATCTACTTATGCACAAGAAATATATGGCATGTGTTGCTCATTCATTTTCTCAATAATGCGGTATTATCTGTGGGTGGGATTTTACTATTAAAACTTATTCAAACATTCACTTAGTTATTTAGTTGTTGCATATGTCTAGTTTATTTATCGTTATGTTGGGTGGTCGCCATGCACGTGCCAATACGGAAGTCCATGATGTCGTTTTGGCTGTTGGAGACACACTTGAAGAAATTTATCCTCAATTAAAAAATGCGTGGTTTGGTGAACAACAAGGTTTGCATATTGATGCTTGGCAAAAGCTACAAGTCATTGAGTTTGAAAATAAGACATATCAGATCCGTTTTAGTGATGCTCAACCGAATCTATTAGACGCTAAGTTGTGGTTAATTAACCTAGGTGGCTACGATGTAAATGAGTTTGGCGAGTTGCATCGTTATGTTCTTGTTGTCGCCCAAGATGCCAGTGAAGCAAAAAGCAAGGGCAAACAGCATTTTGCCAACCATTGGCAAAAGCAGCACACAGATCGAGTTTTAGATATCGATGATTGTATTGCCATTGATCATGTACATGGTCGCTATGTTGAATTGATTGAAGTAGATACGAAAACAGATTTAAGTCAATTCTGTGAAAGTACGTGGGAAAATACCTACTTGACGATTTAACAGTAAACGCGATTTGATTCATCGAAATGGCGCAGTATTTCAGCCTTAAAAGATTAACAGTGGCTTAATTAGCAATAAACAATATAATTCTTTGCAGTACTTACGCATAAGCCTGTTGCTTATACAACATAGTCTCCGCAATGTTGAACATGAGACTGAATACAATGAGAACTCAAACAAAACACTGTGGAGTGTATGCAATGAGCGGATTATTAGATGAATTGGGTAAAATTGCAGGTGCTGTAATTGCTGAGCAAGGTGTTGATAAATTAGATCCTGATGCTGGATTTTTAGAAAAAGCGGCAGGTGCATTTGCAGGATATGAAGCTGCAAAAATTGCTGAAAATAAACTGGAAAATGATACTGAACAGCAAAGCTCGGATGACCAATCCTAAATTAGCTCTTTAAATCTTTATCTACGAGTGAATCCAAGAGATGATCATGTGTTTAACTCAAGTATTTAAATTGCTTCATGGTTAATCCTCTTTTAATAAGTCTTCAATCAGTTAAAAAGGGCATAGCATCTATGCTCTTTTTTTATTATCTTAAATAAAGATAAGTAATGAAGAAAAACATCAAATGCATTATAACGCTGAGGATATTAAGCGAAGTCTTGCCAATTCAATCCCTGGAGGATGCTTATCAATAAAACCGCTATAAAATATGGAAAAAAAGCATTTCTTTGATAGATCAATACTCGTTATATTGTCCATCGTTATAATGAAACTACTAGCTGTACGCCATGTATTTATATACTGATTTTGATCAGCAACTGATCAACGAACGTGTTGCACAATTCCGTGATCAAACGGAACGTTATTTAGCTGGAAAACTCACTGAAGATGAGTATCGTCCTTTACGCTTACAAAATGGTTTATACGTGCAGCGTTATGCGCCAATGCTACGTATCGCTGTACCTTACGGTTTAATGAATTCTAAACAATTGCGCAAAGTTGCTGAACTTGCTAAAGAATACGACCGTGGCTATGCGCATGTTTCAACACGTCAGAATATTCAGTTTAACTGGCCTGCACTGGAAAACGTTCCTGATATGCTTGAAGGTCTTGCTTCTGTTCAAATGCATGCCATTCAAACCTCAGGAAACTGTATTCGTAATACAACTACAGATCAATATGCTGGCGTTGTGGCTGGAGAAATTGCCGACCCACGCCCAACTTGTGAATTGATTCGTCAATGGTCGACATTCCATCCTGAATTTGCATTCTTACCACGTAAATTCAAAATTGCAGTGTCTGCACTTGAAGAAATTGATCGTGCTGCAACTTCATTCCATGATATCGGTGTGTATTTAACTCGCAATGAAGCGGGTGAATTGGGTTATAAAATCAAAGTTGGTGGCGGTTTAGGACGTACGCCGATCATTGGTTCGATGATTCGTGAATGGTTACCACGTGAAGATTTAATTGCATATTTGGAAGCAGTACTTCGTGTATATAACTTACATGGACGCCGTGACAATAAATACAAAGCACGTATTAAAATTTTGGTGAAAGCATTAACACCTGAAGTGTTTGCTGAAAAAGTGGAAGCTGAGTTTGCAGAAACCATCAAAACATTGAAAGTACAACCCGAGATCTTAGAAAAATTAGATCAAGAATTCATGCCGTTTGATTATCAAGATTATGCGGATGAAGACTTTAGTGCCTTATTTGCTGAATATCCAAAATTCAAGCATTGGTTCAATATCAATACCAATGCACATAAAGTGGCTGGTTATCGTATTGTCACCATTTCACTCAAACGTGCAGGTATTGCACCGGGTGATATGACTGTTGAAGAAATGAATTTGATTGCAGATCTTGCAGACAAATATACTTTTGGCGAGTTGCGTACTACGCACGAACAAAATATTTCATTGGTGGATGTTCCGCAAAAAGATTTATTTGAATTGTGGCAAGTTCTTGAAAAGAACAATTTGGCTCGTGCACATATTGGCTTTATTACCGATATTATTTGCTGTCCGGGTGGTGACTTCTGTTCTTTGGCGAATGCGAAATCAATTCCAATTTCTGAAGCGATTACACGCCGTTTTGATGATTTAGATACAGTTTATAATTTAGGTCATATTGACTTGAATATTTCAGGTTGTATGAATGCTTGTGGTCACCACCATGTCGGTAATATCGGTATTTTAGGTGTAGATAAAAAAGGTGCGGAATTCTATCAAATTACTTTGGGCGGAAACGCAGACCACGATGCTTCAATTGGTGACATTTTAGGACCATCATTTGCTGCGGAAGCTGTACCTGATATTATTGATGAAATTTTAAATACTTACCTTGATCTTCGTAATGAAGGTGAAGCATTTATTGAAACTTACCGCCGTGTCGGCATTAAACCATTTAAGGAGCGTGCATATGCTTAATACCGCACTTCAAGTCCTCTCTAAAGATGGCTCTATTGCAGACAATACTTATCAAATTATTGGTGAGGATGGTGTGTTACCTCAAGGTGATGTATTGTTGACTGTTGAACAGTTGGATCAGCTTGCCAATGTAACAGGTAAAAAAGCGCTATTGATCACTGTGGATGCTTCGCCAGAAACTAACCAGTTTCCGCTTGATCAGTTAGATGCAATCTTTATTGATTTTGCAGGGTTTAATGATGGTCGTGGTTATTCCTTTGCAGCATTATTGCGTCGCCAAGGTTACCAAGGTGAGCTTCGTGCAACTGGTGATGTATTTAAAGACGTTTTGAATTATATGAAGCGTTCAGGTTTTGATACCTTTGTAATTAAAGAAGGTAAAGATATTCAAGAAGCTGCTGCTGGTTTAGGTGATTTTACTCACCCTTATCAAGCCTCTACAGCAGTACCGAAAGCGCATTATCAAACCGGCGCTTGATTATTTTAAGCATTGATTTTGAATTAGAAAGCCGAACATATGTTCGGCTTTTTTCTGGATGATTGGTCGAATTATTAAACATGAATGCTTTCATGCCGACTAAAACTATGTTCAAAGTTAAATCAGGAATTTAAATTGATCGTTGCATTTTTGCAATGTTGTATGCTGTAAAAGTCGCTGTTTTACCGAATTGAAAGATCACATAATGAAATAAAGATTTATTATGGTGAATAAAATGCTCAATCAAACAACAGGTGATTTATCGTTACTCAAAGGTTGGAATGCAACTTTACCGAATACTGAAGTCATGCCTGTATTGTTTCTTGGGCATGGTTCTCCAATGAATGCCATTCAAACCAATGATTTTACACGTTCGTGGAATCGTATTGGTGCTGAAATGGAGACACAACCGACAGCAATTTTATGTATTTCTGCACATTGGCTTACACAGGGTGTTACAGCAGTTACTGCCATGCAACAACCAAAAACGATTCATGATTTTGGTGGCTTTCCTCAGGCACTATTTGATATGCAATATCCTGCTTCTGGAAATAAGGCACTGATTGAAGAAACAACTGCTGCGATTCATCGTGTTGAAGTTCATCATGATCATACGTGGGGCTTGGATCATGGAACATGGGCGGTGTTATGTCATGTATTTCCACAAGCCAATATTCCCGTCGTACAGTTGAGTATCGACTACAGTCAGGATGCACAATATCATTATGATTTGGCAAAAGAATTAGCTCAATTGCGCCGTAAAGGTGTTTTGATTGTTGCGAGTGGTAATTTGGTCCATAACCTTAGAAAAGTTGCTTTTGACAAATTTGATGGTCACTTTGGTTATGATTGGGCTTTAGAAGCAGATGCAAAAATGAAGAATTTTTTGTTAAGTCATAATCATCAAGCATTGATTGATTGGCAAAAGCAGGGTCCTGAATTTTTATTGTCGATTCCAACACCCGATCACTATTATCCAATGTTATATGCTTTAGGTTTACAGGAAGAAAATGATCAGCTGAGTATTTTTAATGATCAAGCCGTAGCAGGTTCTTTGACCATGACATCATTTAGGTTGGATCAAGCATAGTTTTTAAAATTCAAACCAAAAAAGGTGAATCGAGGGATTCACCTTTTTATTTATTCAAAGATTCTACTGGTTGTTGAGGTTTACTCAAGATAAAATTTGCCGATGATGATTTGAACTAAAACGACAATGTCTTTCTTACTTGCAAAAATTAATCCTGGGGTATTTTGGTTGTTAATCGCAATTGCGACTGATGTTCTATCCACATTTTATTCTGCTAAAGGCAATGGTTTGGTCAATAAATTTGATCAAGGCATCGCTCTAGTTTTGTATATCATTTCTTTTGCATGTGCGGCTTATGCGTTGAAATTTATGCAAGCTGGAATTCTATATGTTTTATGGTCTGGGCTTGGGGTGATTGCCACTGCGTTATTAGCCAAGACATTTTTAGGTCAAAATATTGATTTTGCTGGCTGGGTCGGGATTGCTTTTATTACTGTTGGTCTCACAATTATTGCGCAATTTTCCAATATTGATGTCTAAAGCTTAACCATAGCTTAGACATCAGTGGGTGAATGCAAAATTTAAAAAAGTGGTGAATTAATAAACTTATAAAAAAATGCTGTGCCCAGAGAAGGTTCTAAAAGTAATGGGAATAAGAAACCATAGATTGCACCAGTAATATGAGCACGATGGTCAATCAGTGGTGAATGCCCAGAACGAATCGCATACATGCTATAGCACAAATATATTGTTCCAAAAATAATTGCGGGAACAGGTAAAATATAGATATAGATCATGCCCCAAGGATTAAATAAGATCGAACTAAACAGTACTGCATTGACAGCACCTGAGGCGCCTAAACTTCGATAAGAGTTTAAATTCCGATGATGCAAATAGCTTGGAATAGCAGCAATAATGATGGCGCTACAATAAAATAAGACAAAGCCCATACCACTTAAATAACCACGGAAAAACCATTCAATATTTCGTCCAAAGAAATACAAGGTAAACATATTAAAGAATAAATGCATACCATCATTGTGGATGAAACCATGTGTTAAAAAGCGATCATATTGACCATGCTTAATTGCTGAAATATTGAAAATCAAACGATTCATGACATGGCGTTGTTGCCAAGCAATGATAGAAATTGCAATCGTGATGAGAATAATCAGAAGTGTATGGGTAAGCCCTGTGATCATATTTGTTATAAATGATGTCGTTTTCTTGAGTGAACTATAGCCTATATCATGTCGAATCAATAGGCTATATTTTAATGAGATGATTAGGGGCTGTGGGCAATTCGTCTATGTTTGCGACTAGGTGTGTTTTTTAGGCGATTCTAGGCGCGAAATACGAAATTTAGTCATTCTAAATGAGTAGTTCGTAACGACGAAGCGCTAAAAAACACGCTAGTCCCGAAGGGTTGTGGTTAAAATTATCTCAGGCTACGTTATGAAACTTAAAAATAGTCTCGCTATTCTCTTCATTTCATGCCTTGCCTGCTCAATTTTAACTTACAACGCAAGCCATTTATGAAATGTCCACAGCCCCTAAACTTCATTGAGTTGGCAGTTTACCATCCATCGAATACCAAACTGATCTGTGAAAGCGCCATATAGAGCACCCCAAAACGTTTTATCCAAAGCCATTTCAATCTGACCATTGGCAGAGAGTGCTGTAAATAATCGTTGAGCTTCATCCGCTTCATGTGCTTCTAAATTAATCGAAATATAATGATTAGTTCCTTTGCTGAATGGAGCACTATTTGGTGCACAGAACTGTTCAGTTGTATCCGAGCCCATCAATACAGTAAAGTCATTAATGGGCAAAGAAACGTGCAAAATATAATTTTTCTCTTGTTCAGGGACTTGGACATCAGGCAATTCTGAATAGCGCTTTAAAAAAGAGAAATCTCCACCAAAAACCGACTTATAAAAGTTAAAAGCGGCTTCTGTTTGACCTTCAAAATTTAAATAATGATTGAGTTGCATTGTGCTTGTGTCCATTTTGTTGTTTTGAAGTGACTAATTTATCAGCTCATTGTTTAAAAATTGATGAAGGTTTTGTAATTGGACAGATGAATGCTTGATACCAAGGATTCATCTGTCCATTGAGCTTTAAAGCTGTTTATCTTGTTTTTGCTCTAACTTTAAATCTTGTTGATTGGCATATCCATCAATGTCTGCATCTTGCAGTGGTTCATTTGGATTTGGACGATCCACAAAACCAATTTTAGGCACAGGAATCTCAATTTGATTTTCGACAAAACGATTACGGATCAGCTCATGAATTTCATCTTTAACTTGTAGATAGTTGGCTTGCATACACCAAAGTGCAAATAAAATTTCAATGGATGATTCACCAAACGCGGATACAGTTACACGTGGTTTAGGATCTGCCAAAACCAATGGGTAATCGTTGGCGACCTCAATCAATACTTCACGGACTTTGTTAATATTTTCATTAAAATTAATTGCTACCGTGATCGACAATCGTCGTATCGGGAATTTTGATAGATTATGGACTGGTGCCCGAATCAGTTGCTCATTAGGCAAGCGTACATAAACATTGTCCATGGTTAAAAGTTTCACAGACAAAAGGTCAATCGAAATCACTTCACCTTCAATCGTATGCCCACGAATGAGGGTGATTTGGATTGTATCACCGACTTCAAAAGAACCTTCACCGATTAAAAATAATCCACTGATCAAGTTAGATGCTGAGGTTTGTGAGGCGAAACCCAGTGCTACGGTCAAAATCCCTGCTGCACCTAAAAATACACTGAGTTTAAATCCTGCTTCTTTTAAACTGGCAATTACAAACAGCAAGAAAATAAAATAAAAAATACCTCTACGCCACACCAAACGTTGATGTGCATTAAAACGTGCACCTATAGTTCGAATAAAAGTATTGGAAATAACACGCGCCAGTACAAAGCCAACAAAGCAGAGAATCAGTGCAACGGCAATTTCACTTAAACGATCTAAATTTACATTGGTGAAAATGCCTTTTAAGCTGTCCGCGATATCTTTGGGAATATTGGATTGAGCCATTGTTTACCTCATCCCTTAGAAAAATGAATCAAACATGTTAAATAATGCGCCACCCGGTGAACGTGGTGGATGAACATAAATCACTTCTCCAGCCAGTGGTGGGGTACGATTTTCAATTCTAACGCGAGCTGGGCGATCATTGCCTTCATAAATGACCTTAATTTGTGAGGTCCATAGACGACCTGTACTTTCACTATAAAATAAAGGCAATGCAGGAACAGGCACATTCATCCGATCAAAGCGTAATTGATGACTGCTGACATTGTGAAAATCAATCGGGGTAACAGCACGAAAAGCACGGGGGCGCAATAAATTCAATTCTGTACGACCATCGACTGAGGTCGCATAACACATTTCACCTGTACGGTGATCTGGGCCAAACCATGTATCCTTAGGCAAAATCACAGGAATATCAAATAGTGGCTCTTTCTGTGCCTGAACAAAGCCTGAAATCCATAAGGGGGTACTGATATAAAGCGTACCACGTTGTCCTGCTGGAATATAAATAGGATCGACAGGACGAATAACTACAGAACGGTCAGCCAATCGGGGCATTAGCTGAAATGTTTTGTGGGTTTCTCTAAACATGTAGCGCTCAACATGCACGGGTTCAGGAAAACCAAAATTCACATCATGAATTTTATGCCATTGCTGTTCATAGTCGTACTGGAAGTGTGGGCGATAGTATTCTAAACGCCATTCTTGTAAACCACGTGTAATGCGCATCATCATTGAACCAAATTGCCATGCTTTGGATTGGTTCAATTCAAAATTTTGTTCTCCCCACCATTTTAAGTCAGGGAGTTCTGGTTCAAGATGGTCTTTCTTTTTAGACAAAAGTGTTCATCCTATTCATAAAATCATCATCAAATCTTTAACAAACAGACTTCACGCTGTCATGTGCATAGAGTACACTCAAAGCAATTTAAATGATTAATATAAGTTGTAATGCAAGTTCTTAAACAATTACAAATACCATATAGTTTTGCAAAACGGCATGGAGTGCTGTTGCGTTATGAAGGTGATCAAGTTTTTATTGTTCGTCGTCAGGATACCGCACAAATTGCGATTCAGGAAGCACGTCGTTATCTTGGTCGCGTTGCACAACATCAATTATGCAATGAAACTGAATTTAATCAAATGCTCAGTTCAAGCTATGCAGGTGAAACAGGTGAGTCACAACAAGTCGCAGCTGGCTTGGAAGATCATCCCGACTTATTAAGCCTTGCCGATCAAGTCCCTGAAATGGAAGATTTGATGGATCAGGAGGATGATGCACCTATTGTCCGACTCATCAATGCCTTATTGTCAGAAGCCATTCGTGTGGGCGCATCTGATATTCATATTGAAGCATTTGAAAAGAAATTATCTGTGCGATTACGTGTTGATGGTCAGTTGCGTGAGATTGTACAACCACGTCGAGAGCTTGCACCGTTGTTGGTATCACGTATCAAGGTGATGGCAAAACTGGACATTGCTGAGAAGCGTATTCCGCAAGATGGTCGTATTTCTTTACGTCTTGCTGGGCGTGAGGTGGATGTTCGTGTATCCACACTGCCATCATCTCATGGTGAGCGTGTGGTGATGCGTTTGCTGGATAAGCAGGCTGGACGTTTAAACATGACGCATTTGGGACTGATGAAAAACGACTATGATCGCTTGACTCAATTGGTTCACCGTCCACACGGCATTATTTTGGTTACGGGACCAACAGGTTCTGGTAAAACAACAACTTTATATGCCGCACTTTCTGACTTAAATGATGGTTCAAAAAATATTCTGACCGCTGAAGATCCAATCGAATATCAACTTGAAGGTATTGGACAAACCCAAGTTAACACCAAAGTGGATATGACTTTTGCGCGTGCGCTGAAAGCGATGCTTCGCCAAGATCCTGATGTTGTGATGGTGGGGGAAATTCGTGACTTAGAAACCGCAGAAATTGCAGTTCAAGCCTCTTTAACAGGTCATTTGGTTTTATCTACACTCCATACCAACACTGCAATTGGTGCGGTAACACGTTTGAAAGATATGGGAATTGAACCCTTCTTATTATCCAGTTCATTAATTGGTGTGATTGCACAACGCTTGGTACGGACTTTATGTTCTCATTGCCATACATGGCGTGAAGCAGATGATTTTGAAAAAGATGTATTTAAACCTGTGAGTTTAGAATCGGATCTGAAACTACCTGTGCCAAACGGTTGTGATTATTGTTCACATACGGGTTTTACAGGACGTACTGCAATTTATGAAATTGTACCGATTGATGAGCAAATGCGTCGTTTAATTCATGGCAATGCAGCTGAGTACGAACTTGAAGAATATGCACGTAGAGATGCGGGTTCAATTCGTGATGATGGTTTACGTAAAGTATTGGCGGGTAAAACGACCATGGAAGAAGTATTACGTGTGACCAATGAGGCAGCTGAATAGTTAGAGTTGACTTGGTTGTATAATTGGAATTTTTTTTCGCTTTACTGAGTGTGTGGCTGGAGTAGCAATTAATTCTATTTTGTTCATAAAGTTCAACCAGAAATAAAACAGTGAGCCCCTACTTAAGAAATAAAAATTCTATTTTTAAGTAGGGGTATAGCATTAAACAATCACATTCAATGTCACATCAATATTGCCACGAGTCGCATTTGAATATGGGCAAACAATATGAGCAGCATCGACTAATTTCTGTGCTTCTTCTTGCTCTAAACCTTCTAAATGAATGTTTAACGTCACTTGAATACCAAAGCCAGTAGGAATAGGACCAATACCGACATCACCTTCGATATATACATCTGGGGTAATTTTTAAATGATCACGATTCGCAACAAATTTCATCGCACCTAAGAAACAAGCTGAATAACCTGCTGCAAAAAGTTGTTCTGGATTGGTTCCACCACCAGCACCGCCCATTTCTTTTGGAACAGCGAGTTTAACATCTAAAATTCCATCTGATGATGTTGCACGACCATCACGACCACCTGTTGCTTTTGCATGTGCTGTATAAACCACTTTTTCTAAAGACATTGGATGCTTCCTTTGATTGTGTTCAAATATATCGTATACGATATAAATATTTAAACAAGTAGTGTTTGTGTAAAATTTAATAAAAAATTATTTTGAAATGTTGTCGCGTAAAGTTGAAAGAAGCGCTTTAAGCTCAGCCAGAGTATCTAAATTACATTCACTGGCTTGAGCGATTTGAAGTGGGATATCAACGGCTTTTAATTTTAATTGCTGTCCTTCTTCAGTTAGGCTAATGATCACTTGACGTTCATCAAGGGTCGAACGTTCCCGATTAAGTAAACCATGACTTTGTAATTTTTTAAGCAAAGGGGTTAGCGTAGAGGATTCTAAAAACAGCTTTTCACCTATTTCAGAGACAGTTACACCATCTTTTTCCCAAAGCACGAGCATGACTAAGTATTGTGGGTAAGTTAAGCCCAATGGTGCAAGTATTTTTCGGTACAGTTGATTGAGTGCCAAGTTCGTAGAATAAACAAGAAAGCAAACTTGATGATCAAGATTTAAATGTGAATAGTCTTGTTGCATGCTTGTCTCAAAAGATATGACTCATACTGAGTATAACGCTGTTTGTCATATTCATAAAATAAAGTCATTTGGGAAAATATTAGAGAGTAATCAATCGGCGATGTTGTATCAGTGGCATTGATGCACGAACAGCATCTTGTTCAGCTAAATCAAAAGGTACAGTCAGCAGTTGAGCGCCTTCCTGATTTGACATTGCCAAAATTTGACCTCGGCTATTGGTTGCCCCAGCATGGCCCCAAGTTTGGCGTTTCTCACCGTGCCAACCTTGTTGAGCAGCACCTAAAACTTGACATTGACTGTCCATCGCACGAGCTTGCAGTAATAACTGCCAATGCATTTGACCTGTGGTATAAGTAAATGCAGCAGGCGCTGTTAAAAGATTTGCACCTTCGGAGCGAAGTATCAGTGCAAGTTCAGGAAAGCGTAGGTCATAGCACACCATCAAGCCGATATTGCCAAAAGGTGTTTTTGCAACCACAACATCATTGCCTGGTTCAAAGAATTTTGATTCTTGATAGCCACCAACAGCATCGCCCACTTGCACATCAAACAAGTGAATTTTGTCATAACGCGCCTCAGTACGTTCAGGGCTAATACATAAGCTTACTGTACGTACACGACCATCTTCAATGATAGAGCCATCTGGACGGAACGGGCACGGTAATGTACCGGCAACTATCCATATTTGATAACGATGTGCTAAATGCTCTAAACGCTTTTGAATATCTTCAAAGCGTGTCGCAGTTTCTCGTTGTTTTCCAGCCGCGAAACAGACAAAGTTTTCTGGGAAAACAATCAAAGATGCACCATCAGCTTTACTTTGTTGCACCAATGACTCAATCACACTGAAGTTAGCTTCAATGTCATTTTGAGAATTCATTTGAACAACAGAAAGTAAAGTCATGTGCTATCCCTAATCATAACAATTTTGAAAAGATTAAGCGTTTTGCTGATCTGAAGATACACATTCCATAGTATCTTGCTGCTTTTCAAGTTGTTTCACTAATGGCTCGAACATATTTTGATTGTTTTCGTTGAGCTTCATTAACGTTTTGTGTGCATCGAGAACGGTACACAACATGGTGCTGTGATTCACATTGTCGTCAATCAAAGCATTGGTACATACTTTAGGGTCACCACAATAATTTAAAATGACAAACACCTGCCCTAAGCCCATGCTATTGGCTAGAGTGGTAATGTCTGGATTTGTGGATAGCATGACTGCTTGGATGTGGTGTACTTGTTTTAACTTTAAACCAAGTTTCGCAAGTATTCCAAGAACAGTACTATCAATAAATGTGGTTTGGGTTAAATCAACAATTGCGCCAATGACGTTTTTCTGTTGTTCAATCCTTGCCAAAAGTTTGTCTAAACTAATACAAGATTGGGCTCGCACTTCACCAATAAGTTTGAAAATATGCGTTCCATTCAAGCTTGCATATTCAACATGACCTGTTGACATATAAATGCCATTTGCAGAGAAGGATAGGAAAATTATCACATAGCGCAAGTCTATACTCAAGCGTTTGCATATCAGTTAATAGTCTAATTAGTTATATGTATTTGATTATAATGTTAATTCATTCTACGAAGACTGAGGATGGCAATGTCATCTGCGACGTGATCTGGCGCGCGGAATGATTGATTTTGCAAATGATAGACCAATTGAGCGAATTGTTCATTCAAGCCACCAGAAAAAGGTTCAAGTGCACCATCAGAACAAATAATGAACCGCGCATGCTTATTTAAAGTACATTCAAATTCTTCAACCTCTAAGTCTTCTGTAAGTCCTAAAGGAAAGCTACTGGTATTTAAAACACGAGGAGCTTGATTGGGTTCAAAAATAATAGGGGGAGGATAGTGTCCCGCACTTGACCACTTTAATGTATGTGTCTCAATGTTGAGAATTCCTGCCAGCATAGTGATGTGTTTTTCAATATTCTCTTGGACAAGCATTCCATTCAGTTTCTTAATTAACTCTCTTGGTGTTTTTGAACGCCCGTGAAAAGCTGCCATCCATGAAGTCAACAAAGAGCTGGTTACGCCATGACCAGAGACATCCGCCAAATAGAACATGATTTCTTTATCACTGATTTTCCAGTAATCATACCAGTCACCAGACAAGTAAGCTGAAGGCTGAAAAAGGGTTTCAACTTTATAGTTTTGCAAGTCTATTGGATTGGGGAGGAGTTTTTTTTGTAATTCTGCAGCAGAGGGTAGATCGCGACTATCTTGGTTTCGTTTATATTGGGCATCTATCTTAAAGAGCGAACCTTCAAGGTTGCTAGGAAGCTTGGTCCAGATCCAACCAGCAAGCGCACCGAGTTCCCATGCTTGGGAAAGCTCAGCACCTTCGTTCTCTTGTGCAATGACAATCGTTGGCAGTGCCCATTGATATTCTAAAAAATCATGTACATCTGCAATCGCGATTCTGGTCGGATCATAAAGATGAATCTCTTCAATGGTAATCATCTGCAAGCTTGGAAGCGTATTTAATACGTGCTCTAAACTTGAAATCTGGCGACTGGGTTGAATGAAATACATAGAAGAAATGAATGATCCTTAATCAATATAAAAAGCGATACCCACTAGATTTACTATAGATAACACCACATTGCTAGTAAAACTAAAGAGATTACTAGCAAATAAGTTTAACAAAATATTGTGATTATTTGTTTGTGCCTGTATCAGATGAATCATCAGTATCATCGTCGTCATCACCAACAAAAGAAACAGCTTCTGCACCACCGCCTTTTTTCTCTGCGATTTGGAAAGCAAGGCGCTGTAAATAAATATCACGGATTGCTGAATAGCGATCACCTTGCAATACATTTTCCACATCTAATAGTTTTGAGCGTGTATTGATCCCGCCTAAAACACGATTTCCCCAAATTAAACCTGTTTGATTGTTATCATCCATTGGATAGCTAATGGGATTTGCATAGCTTTCAGCAACGTAATCCACAGAGTGGCGAAGTGTACTTGGTCCTAAGACAGGTAACATGAGATAAGGACCACTCGGTACACCATAATAGCCAAGTGTAATGCCTAGACTTTCTTCTTCAGTCGATAAACCTAAACGAGTTGCAGGGTCTGCTAGACCTAAAGAAGTAACAGTATTCAGTGTAAAACGACCCAATGATTTAGCTGCACGCTTAAAACGACCTTGAGCAAGCTGATTAACCGCATTCCACGGCTCGCTTAAATTTTTACGAAACAGACTATATGAAGAGCGTACATCTTCAGGAACTTTTTGCTTATATTGAATGGCTGCTGGTCGAACGACATTACGGTCAATCATATCGTTAAATGCATAAATTTCGCGGTTTAACGGTTGTAGGGGATCTTTTACAGCATCTGGTTGAGCAGCATTTGCATTTACTTTTAAATCATTTTTTGTAATGTTTTTGAGCTCTTTAAGTGCTTCAATTCTTGGGTGCTTAGACATTGCTGGATCAGAAGAATTCTCTTGAGACAACTTATCAGCTGAAACAGAGTCAACAGCATTGTCAGAATTTTCTTGGGTAGATAATTCTTCTTGAGCAAATACATGGCTCGTCAGACCAATGCTGAGTAAACAAGCCCAAAGTACGTGATAAGGACGCATAGAATTCCTTGAAATATGCTTATAGTAAAAATGGTCGATAATATTATTAAAGACACTTTCGTATTCTAACAGTAGTTGTTGCATATGTATTAAAGCAAATTTGATTAAAAAGTGTGAATAAATTTGATTAATGGATAATATTTGTACGAACAAATGAAATAATTAAAAAAAGGGGTTGTGTT